>CADAGA010000217.1 GCA_902787275.1 Oscillospiraceae bacterium
TCAAGGACTATGAGGTTGATAGGCTGGATGTGTAAGCGCAGTGATGCGTTGAGCTAGCCAGTACTAATAGGTCGAGGGCTTGACCTGACTCGTTCACTTTACTTTTCTTCCTTTGTTCAGTTTTCAGGGTATATGAAAACGGACTGCCGTGATACGGCAGTCTTTTTTTGCTTTTTCGGACATCTTTTTTCCACTTCAATGTTGCATTACGGTATTTGCTGTGCTATAATAACTTGTCATATTACGGAATGTTAATAGGAGGAAGTCTATGCCGAATCAACCTGTTTACGTAAACCCGCTCTGCACGCGGTATGCAAGCCGCGAAATGCAGGAGATTTTTTCCAATGACACCAAATTCCGCACGTGGCGCCTTCTGTGGATCGCGCTCGCGGAGAGTGAAATGGAGCTCGGACTGCCGATCACGCAGGCACAGATCGAGGAAATGCGGCAGAACGTCGACAACATCGACTACGAAAAGGCTGCACAGTACGAACATAAATTCCGTCATGACGTGATGGCGCACGTGCATACGTTCGGTGATGCGTGCCCTTCGGCGAAAGGCATCATCCATCTGGGTGCGACGTCCTGCTACGTCGGCGACAATACCGATATCATCGTTATGCGGCGCGGTCTTATGCGGATCCGCGAGCTGCTTTTGTCGGCGATCGAAGCCGTCGCGGCGTTTGCCGAGCAGCACAAAGGGGTAGCGTCCCTTGCATACACGCACTTTCAGGCGGCACAGCCGACGACGATCGGCAAGCGCGCCACGCTTTGGCTGCAGGATCTGATGAGCGATCTCGAGCAGGTCGAGTTTCAGATGAACAATTTAAAGCTCCTCGGCTGCAAGGGAACGACCGGAACAGGCGCGAGCTTCATGGAGCTGTTCGGCGGCGATATGGACAAGGTCGTCGACCTCGAGAAGCGTATCGCCAAAAAGATGGGATTTGACGCCTGCGTCGCCGTTTCCGGGCAGACGTATTCGCGCAAGACCGACTATAACGTCCTTTCGGCGCTGTGCGGTATCGCACAGACCGCGACGAAGTTCTCCAACGATATCCGTCTGATGTCCCACCTCAAGGAGTTCGACGAACCGTTTGAGTCCGGTCAGATCGGTTCATCGGCAATGGCTTATAAGCGAAATCCCATGCGTTCCGAGCGCATTGCGTCACTGTCGAGATACGTCATGACAGACGTGCTCAACCCCGCGATCACCGCTTCGGCACAGTGGTTTGAGCGCACGCTCGACGATTCCGCGAACAAGCGCATATCCGTGCCCGAAGCGTTTCTGGCAACGGATGCGGTTCTGTCGCTGATGATCAACGTCGTTTCCGGCGGTACGGTCTATCCCAACGTCATCCGCAAGCATCTGCTGGAGGAACTGCCCTTCATGGCGACGGAGAACATCATGATGTACTGTGTCAAAAAGGGCGGCGACCGGCAGGCGCTGCATGAGGCCATCCGTCAGCATTCCGTCGATACCGCCAAGCAGATCAAGCTCCACGGCGGCGACAACGATCTGCTCGACCGGATCGCGAACGATCCGCGTTTCGGTCTGACGCGTGCGGAGATCGACGCGATCCTGGACGAGGGCGGATTTACGGGCATGGCCGAGGCGCAGACGGAAACGTTCCTTTCACAGTACGTCCGTCCGCTTCTTGCAAAGTATCAAAACGTCGACCGCGTTCAGGTCGAGATCAATATTTAAAGGATTGAGGGAATAACTATGCTGACTGCGATCACAGGAATCAACTGGGGCGATGAAGGCAAGGGCCGTATGGTCGATCTGCTTTCGCGCGAGTATGACATCATCGTCCGTTATCAGGGCGGCAACAATGCCGGTCACACGGTCGTCAACGACAAGGGCAAGTTTATTCTGAACCTGCTTCCGTCGGGCATTCTGCGCGACGGCACCGTCAACGTGATGGGTACGGGCATGGTCATCGATATCGAGCATCTCAGCGGTGAGATGCAGCGCCTGACGGAAAAGGGCATTTCGATCACGCCCGAATCGTTGAAGATCAGCGACCGCGCGACGATCTGCATGCCGTACAACAAGCTGCTCGACATCCTCGAGGAAGAGCGTCTTGCGGATAAGAAGTTCGGCTCGACCCGCCGCGGCATCGCGCCGATCTATTCCGATAAATACATGAAGAAGTCGTTCCGCATGGGCGATTTGTTTGAAGATCCGGACGTCCTGCGCGAAAAAATGCAGGGCATTCTTGAGTGGAAGAACCTGACGATCGAAAAGGGCTACGGTCACGAACCGGTCGACGTGGACGAGATGCTCGAATGGCTTCATACCTACGGCGATCCGCTCAAGCCCTTTATCTGCGACTGCTCCGATTATCTCTATGAAGCCCACGACGCAGGCAAGAAGATCCTGTTCGAGGCTCAGCTCGGCGCACTGCGCGATATCGACTACGGCATCTATCCCTATACGTCCTCTTCGTCCAACATCGCGGGTTTTGCGCCTGTCGGCGCCGGCGTGCCGGGACTCAAGCTCGACTGCGTGATCGGCATCATGAAGGCGTATTCGAGCTGCGTGGGCGAAGGTCCGTTCACGTGCGAACTGTTCGGCGCGGACGGCGACATGCTGCGTGAAGCGGGCGGCGAATACGGTGCTGCGACCGGCAGACCGCGCCGTGTCGGCGGCTTCGACGTGCCGGCGTCCCGTTTCGGCGTGCGCGTGCAGGGTGCGGATTGCCTTGCGCTGACGAAGCTGGACGTATTGAGTGTTTACGAGCAGATCCCTGTCTGCGTGCAGTATGACATCGACGGCGAGCTGACCGATCGTTTCCCGTCCGGCACGCGCCTGACGAAGGCAAAGCCGGTCTATACCTATCTGCCCGGCTGGCATTGTGACATTTCCGGCTGCCGCAGCTTCGACGCGCTGCCGAAAGAGGCACAGGACTACATCCTTTATATCCAGAAGGCCGTGAACTGCAAGATCCGCTACGTGTCCGTCGGTGCGGAACGCGACCAGTACTTTGAAATGGCGTGAGCGGAATGCAGAACAAGCATTTTGAGTTTGACGCGCGCGACGTGTTCCGTATCGTGCAGTTTACCGATCTGCACCTGATCACGACGGAAACGCCGCAGCTTTTCCGGCAGACGCTCGATCTCATCCGCCGCGTGACGAAGGCAACGAAGCCCGATCTGATCGCGATCACCGGCGATCTGACGTGGGGCGAGACGATGGATGACCGGGAAGCGATGGACGCGCTGTGCGAGACGATGGCGGAGCTTCGTGTGCCGTGGGCGCCGGTGCTCGGCAATCATGACGGAGACAAATACGGCCGCGACACGTTTGCGTCGTTTCTGCTGGACCGACCGTATTGTCTGTTCGAGCTCGGCGACGAGCGCGCGGAGGGCTACGGCAACTACGTCGTGACGGTCGGAGACGAATGGGCGCTGTTCTTTATGGATTCGCACACGGGCGATTTCTACCCCGGACAGCTCGACTGGTACCGGCGGATCTCCGCGGAGCTTCCGAAAGGGCACAGTGAGCTGGCGTTTTTCCACGTTCCGATCCCGGAATACCGGGAGGTCTGGGACAGCGAGCCGTGCAAAGGCTTCAAAATGGAAAGCATCTGCGACACGACGTATAACGACGGGCTGTTTTCGGCGTTTGCGCGCGCGGGGCATATGCGCGGCGTTTTCGTCGGCCATGACCACGTAAACGATTTTGAAGGAACGCTCAACGGTATCCGTCTCGTGTACG
>CADAGA010000218.1 GCA_902787275.1 Oscillospiraceae bacterium
GCGCAGCAGCTGTTCGGCCGGTTTCCATTTTACATAGATCCGATAGATGATCCACATGGCGGCGCCGCCTGTCACCGCCATTGTCCAGTGTGTGGTTCCGCGAAATGTGATCTCGAAAAGGGAATATAAAAAACACCCGGGAAGAAACACCATGCTGAATTCCACTGCTTTTTTCACACGATCACCCGTAATTATCGTGTGGAAAAAGCGGTTCTTTTATCCTGCGGGAATCCATCCATCGGTATCAAAAATGTAACAATTTGTAGGATAATTTGACAATACGCACCAGATATGGTATAATTCCAAATGAATTATGCGTATAAGTGTTTCGATTATAGATGCTTTCGCAATCATCAATTTCAAAAAAAGGAGCGTGCGCTGATCATGAAAGGTATTATTCTGGCCGGCGGTTCCGGAACGCGTTTGTATCCTTTGACGATGGTCACCAGCAAACAGCTGCTTCCCGTATATGACAAACCGATGATCTACTATCCCCTTTCCACGCTGATGCTTGCGGGGATCCGCGATATTATGATTATCTCGACACCGGATGATACGCCGAAATTTGAAGCGCTTCTCGGCACCGGGATGCAGCTTGGCCTTCGTCTCAAATATGCAGTGCAGGAAAAACCTGAAGGGCTGGCACAGGCGTTTGTCATCGCTGAGGACTTTATCGGCGACGATCGCGTGGCGATGGTACTCGGCGACAATATTTTTTATGGAAACGGTCTCGGCCATATGCTGCGCACCGCGGTTAAAAATGAGAACCGCGCAACCATCTTCGGTTACTACGTGGATAATCCGGAATCATTCGGCGTCGTCGAATTCAATGAGCACGGTATCCCTGTGTCGATCGAAGAAAAGCCGAAAAAGCCGCGGTCGAATTATGCTGTAACCGGTCTGTATTTTTATGACAACCGCGTTGTAGAATATGCAAAATCGCTCAAGCCTTCCGAACGCGGCGAGCTGGAAATCACGGATATCAACCGTATTTACCTGGAAAACGGCGAGCTGGACGTGCAGCTGATGGGACGCGGATTCGCTTGGCTGGACACCGGAACTGTCGAAAATCTGATGAATGCGGCACAGTTTGTGCGCACGATCGAAACGCTTCAGGGGATCAAGATCTCCGCTCCGGAGGAGATTGCCTATAACATGCGCTGGATCTCCAAGCGTCGGCTTCTCGCCTCAGCGGAGAAATACGGCAAATCATCCTACGGGCAGCATCTTTACCGTGTCGCAGAGGGCAAGATCCTCTATACGACCTCACCCGGTAAACGTCCGCGCTGGGGACGCGAGGACGACAGTCAGTCCGATCTTTATTCGCAACCGTAAAGGAATCACAGAACTATGAAGAAGATAGATACGCCGCTTGAAGGATGTTACATCATTGAACCTCGCGTTTTCGGCGACGCGCGCGGATGGTTTTATGAATCGTATTCTGAACGTGCGTTTGCCGAACTCGGCATCCGTACGGTTTTCGTACAGGACAATCGCTCGTTTTCGGCACAGAAAGGCACGCTCCGCGGTCTGCATTGTCAGATCGAGCCGCATGCGCAGACGAAGCTCATCTGCTGCACGCGCGGCATGTTTACAGACGTCGTCGTCGACATACGCGAGGGGTCTCCTTCGTATATGCAGCATATCTGTGTTGATCTGAGCGAAGACAACCACCGCATGCTCTATATCCCGAAAGGTTTTCTGCACGGATTTGTGACGCGCACAGAAAACGTCGAGGCATTGTACAAAGTCGACGATTTCTATGCGCCGGAATGCGATCGCAGCGTGCGGTATAACGACCCCGCCTTCGCGATCGAATGGAATGAGACCTCACCGATTTTATCCGACAAAGACAGAAACAATCTGTTTCTGCAGGACTCTGACGTCCATTTTGAATGGAAGAAGGATAGAACATGAACGTGATCGTGACCGGAAGCTGCGGTCAGCTCGGCATCGACGTTTGTGCGGCTTTGCGCGCAAACGGGCACTGCGTAATTGAGCTCGATCTGCCCCGGACCGACATCACCGACGCCGGACAAGTTCTCTCTCTTTTTGAACAGAATCGACCGGACGCAGTGATCCATTGCGCGGCGTTTACCAGCGTCGACCGCGCCGAAACCGATCCCGAAACGTGCGCGCGCGTCAACGTGGACGGCACGCGCAATATCGCGCAGGCTACGGAACGATACGGCGCCAAGCTCATCTATATCAGTTCGGATTACGTTTACGGCGGCACCGGAAGCGAGCCCTTGACAGAATCCGTCGAGCCGCATCCGGTCAACGTTTACGGCAGAACGAAGCTTGAGGGTGAGGAAGAAGCGAAACGTTGCAGTCGCCTGTTTATCGTGCGCACGTCATGGGTATTCGGTCTGCACGGCAGCAATTTTGTCAAAACGATGCTGCATCTTTCCGAAAGCATGGACGTTCTGCGCGTCGTTTGTGACCAGATCGGTTCGCCGACCTTTACGGAAGATCTCGCGCGGCTGCTCTGTACCATGATTGAATCCGACCGGTACGGCGTTTATAACGTTTCAAACGAAGGCTTTTGTTCCTGGCACGAGTTTGCCGAAGAGATCCTGCGCACAGCCGGACGCAAGGTATGCGTATGGCCCGTGACGAGCAGCGAATACGCTTCGGCCGCCTGCCGTCCGCTCAACTCGCGCATGAGCAAGCAAAAGCTTGAGGACGCCGGCTTTGCCCGACTGCCGCACTGGAAAGATGCGCTTGTGCGGTGTTTGCGTCGTCTGTAATGAATTACCGATCTGCGGTATAGTGCGTCTCTTTTACGCATATGGTTATTTGTGATTCCATATGTTTGAAGGTGTAGCGCATGAATCTGGCACAAAATGAGCTTTTACTGTGCGAACAAACGCAGGATTTCATAAAAACGCTGTATCGACAGTCCAAAATATCCGGATACGTGCAGATCAATTTTATCGCTTCACAGCTTGGATTGTCCTCCGGATCGGCGATGAAAACGACGCAGTTTTTGCAGCGCTTGGGCTTCGTTTTCTATGAGAAGTACGGTCGAATCACGCTGACGGACGATGGAAAACGATACGCAAAGACTTTACTCAGATATGAGAAATAATCCCTGAAGTCCAAACATACATGAAGGAGCAGCAGTCATGGCGCAGACATTTCAAAAAGGAGAGCACGTTTGCTACGGCATGCACGGCGTATGTCTGATCGAGGACGTGCGTGAAATCTCTGTCGCCAAAACGAAAGACACATTCTACGTTCTGCGCCCCCTGCGTGACCGGCACTCGACATTTTTCATTCCGATCGGAAACGATGCTCTCTCGGAAAAGATGCGCGCCCCGATCACGAGGGATGAAATTGACGCAATGATCGATCAGGTTCGCGTTGATACAGGCGAATGGATCGAGGATCGAAAAATGCGAATGGAAGTGTCCAAAGAAGTTTTGCGTCAGGCAGATCCGGAGAAGCTGCTGCGGCTTTGTGTGCTTTTGTATGCAAAAAAGCAGGAGTTATCCGAAGCGGGAAAAAGAATGACACCGTCGGATGAAGGCGTTCTTAAGCTGATGGCTCTTTCCGAGGCCTGCAACCGATATTATGAAACTCACATCAAAAAGAGCGGTAAAAAAGCGGATATGAGAAAAATGCATGTCCGGGCCATACGCAATATGCTCAGCACCGGGTTTGCAGGAGC
>CADAGA010000219.1 GCA_902787275.1 Oscillospiraceae bacterium
CATGACGCCGGATGGGATATGTATGTTTTCAAGCGCTGAGCAGTTTTGAAATGCGGAGGTGCCAATACGCGTTACACTGCTTGGAATTGTAACGTTCGTCAGTTTTTTGCAGTCAGTAAAGATAAACGGTTCAATTTCTGTTACACGGCTCGGAATAGAAATAACGGTAAGCTCCGCGCATTGGCCGAATGCAGCCCAGCCGATTTCCGTCACGCTGTTAGGGAGCGTCACACTCCCCAAACTTGAACAACCGAAAAATGCCGTTTCGCCGATGGTTTCAACATGATCCCCGATAGTCACACGTGATAGGCTTGAGCATTCATAAAATGCGTTACGACCGATCTCTGTGACGCTGTTAGGGATAGTTACGCTTTCCAGATCTGTGCACATGTTAAAAGCAAAATCGCCGATGGATGCGACCTGATTGCCGATCGTTACGTCGGAAAGACTGGAACAATCCGAAAACGCTCTGTATCCGATCTCCGTCACGCTGTCGGGAATTGTTACGTGATTCAAACGCTCGCATTCGCTGAATGCATAGCTACCGATGTGGGTGACCCGATTGCCGATCGTGACGTCCGTCAGACTCGCACACCCGGAAAAAGCATCCTCTCCGATGCTTTCGACATTGTTTCCGATCTCCGCACGAACGAGACTCATACAATCTGAAAAAGATTCACTGCCGATATCTGTCACGCTGTCCGGGATTATCACACTGTCCAAAGAAGCGCAGAAATAAAACGCCATTTCGCCGATGGTCGTCACGCTGTTGGGGATCGTTACGTTCTCGAGATTCGTACTGAAGCAGAACGCGCCCGCGCGGACGGTCGTTACGTTGTCCGGAATAGAAAACGTATGATTCGAATATCCGCAAGGAAACAGAATCAGCGAAGTTTTTTGGGCATCATACAGGACACCGTCCTGCGAAAAAAAGAATGCGTTTTCGGGATCGACGGTGATCTGCTGCAGCGTCGGCAGAAAGGCGTCTTCCGATTCGGAAATACATGCAAAAGCAAAAGTGCCGATCTCCTGCACGGAGCGCGGAATAAACACGCTCGACAACGCAGCCATTGCAAACGCCCCTTCGCCGATCCGCGTTACGCCGGAGCCGATTGCGACCTCGGTCAAATTCGCGCACTCCTCAAACGCTGAGTTTCCGATGCTTGTTACTTCATCCCCGATGATGACCGAACGGATCCGGTCAACATGATCCTTCCAAGGCGAATCGTCTTTGTCGTAATTTCCCATGTCGCCCGTGCCGCCGATCGTCAGCACGCCGGAATCCGTGTCAAGGGACCAGGTGAGCGTATCGCCGTCCGCGCCGAAAACCCCACCAACCGTTTCTGCGTTCGCAAGCAGCGGAGATGCGCTGCAGATCAGGATCGCGCTCAGCAGCGCAGCCAGAGCTTTCTTACAGATGGATTTCATCCTGTATTCCTCCTATATCATGGATCGAGCTTTGTAAAAAAAGTAAACGGCAAATCACGATCTTTGATGTGCGGGTTCAGACCAGCTCGACGTCCCAGCCGCCGGCAAGATAGCGCTGCAGCAGCACTACGTCGCACAGTGTGACAGCGCCGTCGCCGTCCACATCGGCTGCAGCTTCATCGATCTCGATATCGTCCCAGCCGCCGGCAAGATAGCGCTCTACCAGCACCACGTCGCGCAGTGTGAGCACGCCGTTACCGTCCGAGTCGCCCGCAACGCGTTCCCCGGCGCCGGTGCCGTGACCGTCGCACAGACGGAAGTCAACGCCGAGCTCTGCGGCGAACTGTTTGACCACGGGGCAATCCTCCGTGTCGCAGCAGACGAACGAGATCGTGTCGCTGAAGGAAGTCACGTGGATCGACTGCAGTCCTGCGGGAAGATGGACGTACGAAAGATTCGTTTCGGCGAAGGCGTTGATGCCGATGCTCGTCACGCTGTCCGGGATCTTGACCTCGGAAAGCCCTGAGCAGCCTTCAAACGCGGAAACGCCGATGGTTGTCGTCTTTGCGGGAATCGTGATGCTCGTCAGATTTTCGCAGGTGCAGAACGCCCATTCCCCGATGGTCAGAAGGTCCTTCGGCAGTGTGACGCTTTCAAGACCGGTGCAGTAATCGAACGCGTAGTTGCTGATGGACGTGACAGTGTCCGGGATGCAGAGAGTCTTCAGCATCTCGCAGCTTTCAAACGCGCCGTCGCCGATTGAAAGCAGGCCGTCCGGCAGCGTCAGAGACGTCAGTGAACCGAAACAGTTGCAGGTGTTGTCCGGGATCTCCGTTATATTCGCGCCCACGATGAGCTCACGCAGGTCGTAGTTGTCGCCGCTGCCGAAGCGGAAACCGCTCGGGAACCCGTTGAGTCCGCCGAGATCCAGTTCGTAAACGATGCTGTTTCCGAAGTTGGAATACTCACTGCCGAAGCCGTATTGCGTAGCGTCCGTCGCGGTCTGCGGGAAGGTGACGCGTTCGATGGTGCAGCTGTTGAACGCGTCTTCATCGATCGTGAGCGCCCCGTCGGGCAGCACGAGCTCGCCGATCGTGTCGCCTTCCAGAAAGTATGCGCCGATGTGCGTCACGCCCGATTCGATCACAACGCGGGAATACGTGTCCTGCACGATCTCCGTCTCCGGATCGAAGTTGAACGTCGCGCCGGTGCCGTAGACCACGAGCGAGTCCGTTTCCGCATCGTAGCGCCGGTAAACGCTCTCGCCGCAGGCGTCCGCCGCATGCGCGCAGAAGGGGATGCAGGCGCACAGCAGACACACCGCCAGTGCCGATGCAAAGATTCTTTTACACGTTCTTTTCATGGTTTTTCTCCCCTGATTCTTTATTTGCTGCCTGTGGAGCCGAAACCGCCTTTGCCGCGCGCGGTATCTTCGAGTGTGTCCGCCTCGGCAAACTCTACGGCAAGATACGGTGTGATGACGAGCTGGGCGATGCGTTCGCCGCGCTCGATTCGCTGCGGTTCGGCAGAATGGTTGTGCAGTGCGACGAGGATCTCGCCGCGGTAGTCGCTGTCGATGACGCCGACCTTGTTCGCCGGCGCCAGGCCGCGCTTGCATGCGATGCCGCTGCGCGCGTAGATCAGCCCGACATAGCCGACGGGGATCTCCATCGCGAGACCGGTGGGGATGAGGATCGTTTCACCGCTTCCGATTTCGACCGTCGGCGTGTCCGGACACGCGACCAGATCGGCGCCCGCCGCAAAAGCGGAGCCGTAGGACGGCAAAACCGCGCCGTCGCGCAGGAGCTTTACGTTCACTGTCGGTATCATACGCATAACCTCCGAGACTACTTCTTTTTCCAGTATAACACAAACGGCAATAGCATGCAACTGAAATTTAATTTAATGAAATAACTTGATTTAAATTAAAGAACATGTTATATTAAAGAGCATGACAGAATCCTTATCCGTACTGCTAAAACGCCACGCTGGAAATGATCTGCTTGTCGAGACTTGCTTCGCGCGAGATCGAGCGCAGCATGCAGGTACTGCGGGAGAGAGGCGTGCAGGCGACGCCGCTCGATAATGAAACAGGTGCGGACGTATATGCAAAAAGGAGAGACGCAATGCTGTTTTCTTCGCTGATCTTTCTGATCGTTTTTTTGCCGATCGTTCTGTTCGGCTACTTTGTCGTGTTCCGGAAATGGCGACCGGCGCAGAACGTGTTTCTTCTGTGCGCGTCGCT
>CADAGA010000220.1 GCA_902787275.1 Oscillospiraceae bacterium
TCCTGTTTATTCTTCAAACGTTTTCGCAACGTCCCGCAGATGCTCCCGGATGGGCAGATGCTGCGGGCAAACTTTTTCGCATTTTCCGCACCCGATGCAATCCGACGCCGTCCCGTGGCCCCCGCCGGTCAGTACGGTGCGGTAATAAAACTTTGCGTTCCAGTTGTGGAACGCCTCGAACGCGTTCCGCGCCGCAAACAGATCGGGAATGCGGATACGCTGCGGGCACGCGTTTTCCTCGACGCAGTAGCGGCACGCCGTGCAGGGGATCAGGTTTGCACCGCGGATGATCCCGCACACTCTGCCGACCGCCGCGTATTCCGCGTCGGTCAGCGGCTTGAAATCCCGCATGGTGCCGAGGTTGTCCTGCATCTGCTGCATATCGCTCATACCGGACAGGACCATCGCCGTCTGCGGGAAACCCGCCGCAAAGCGCAGCGCATACGACGCGCTGCTGCCGCCGTGCAGATCGCGCAGGACTTCGTCGGCTTCCGGGGGGAGCTGCACGAGACTGCCGCCCTTGACCGGCTCCATCACGATCACGGGCTTTTGGTGCTTTTCGCAGACCTCATAAACCTTGCGGCTCTCTACGGACGCGTCTTCGTAATCCAGGTAGTTGAACTGGATCTGCACGACCTCGATCTCGGGATGCTCCGTGAGGATCGTGTCGAGCACGTCAGCCTTGTCGTGGAACGAGATGCCGAAATGACGGATCAGTCCTTCAGCCTTGAAGGCGTACGCCGTTTCGTACGCTTTGCAGCGCTTGTACTTCGGATAGTTTCCGTGCGACTGCGCGTGCATCAGGTAGAAGTCGAAATACTCCACGCCGCACGCCTCGAGCTGCTGCTCGAAAAACGGACGGACGTCCTCCGGAGCATCAAAAAACGACGAGGAGAGCTTGTTCGTCAGAAGAAAGCGGGAACGCTCGTACCGCTGCGATACACACGCGCGGATCGCGGTCTCGGACTTGCCGCCGATATAGCCGTGCGCCGTGTCGAAATAGTTGAACCCGGCGTCCAGAAACGCATCCGTCATGCGCGCAAACTGCACGAGATCGACCTCGTCGCCGTTCATCGGCAGGCGCATGCAGCCGAAGCCGAAGCTGCCGCGGATCTGCGGAAAGAATCTGTTCGTTTGCATGTTTTCTCCTCCTCATCCTGCTTCTGTTTTCATTATATCCGCGCGCCGCGGCGAAGTCAATGACCCGAGCCGTCCCGTTCCGGCTTTTTGCGAAGCTCTGATCCGTTTTGCCGCATAGCAGAAAAGGGCTGCCGTACCGTGCTTGGTACGGCAGCCCCGCTGCAATTGGTTGGGTCAGGCCGTTCAGGCGACCTGGGTGACCTCCGCAAGGCCGGCAGCCGCGGAGCGGAGAACCGTGGTATCGGTCGTATTGACCAGATTGTCGTGGTTCACGTCCGCCGCGAAGTAATTCGCGGAATCTGCCGGATACGTGACCATACCGGCGCTGAGTGCGCGCATCTGCGTGATGTCGTTCGCGTTCATCATGCCGTCGCCGTTCAGATCGCCGAAGATGACCAGCTGGTATTCCTTGTCGACCGCGCCGGTGTTGTCATTGACCAGTTTGACGGTCGTCCCGGTACCGGCGGCAATCGTGTCGAACTCGAGATGACCGTTGCCGATCACTTCGAGGTACTGACCTTCAAGGTTTTCGCAAAGCAGGTTGAAGTCCAGACCGTAGATGAAGCCGCGTTCGTCGTCGATCACGGTCGTGCTGCCCTCAGCGGCGACCAGTTCAACGATCTCTTCCGAAGCCAGCTTCCAGATCGCGTAGAGCGTCGTGTCCGCATAGACACGCTCTTCCACGCTCACCGGCTCCGTGCTGTCCGCATCAGCGGCCCAGCCCTTAAAGACGTATTCGTCTCTCTGCGGGTTCGTCTCCGGGAAGCGGGCGATACGGTCGCCGTAGTTGTAGTCGCCCTGTGTCGTGAACGAGGCATCCGTGCCGTCGTTCATCTTGAAGGTGATCGTGTAGCTGCGCAGCTTCAGACCGTCGATCGCGCTTCTGAGCAGCGCCTTGATGCTGCGGATGTTGTCCTTGCCGTCCACGCTGTTCTGCTCGAAGAGGCTCAGATCCCAGCTGATGTCATTGAGCACACGGTACAGGTTGTTGACGGACGCCTCCGTGAAGCGCGCTTCCAGATACGCGGTATCCATCTGCGAAGAGATGTCGCCGGCGTTGTCGCGTGCCCACTGCATCCACGTCGGATAAACGGGACGCGTCGCATCTGCCGCGGGATAGCTGAAGCCTTCGGTGCCGGTCGGGATGCTCAGGATCTCGTAGAACACGGCCGTGTAGTCCGCGTCGTTCGGGATCAGCGCGTCGATCGCAGCCTTGAGCGTCTCGTAGACGTCGCCGCCCTCTTCGATCAGGGGCTGCTGAACGTTCTTGTAGGTTCTGTCGATGCCTTCGTAGCAGGTTCTCAGATCGGAAACGCTGTCTGCCTTGAAGTAGGAATCCAGCGTCTGGTAAGTCACGCCGGCGTTGTCGTACAGACTCGGCAGGTATTCCGTGAGCAGCTTTTCCAGATTGGTGTAGTCCGCGCCCTTGAGCTCAAGCGTCGTGTGGTACGCCTGCGCCATGCGGTCGACGTATTCTTCGAGGATGCCCTGCGCCGGTCTCTTCAGCGCGGCGTTCTGCACCAGCGTCGTAATGCCGACGGTGTCGATGCCGTTGCCATAGATGACGTCGCGCAGCGCCGCAACGCTGTCCGCGGTGTACATCAGATCCGCATCGGACGCTGCAAAGAGCGCGTCCATGGTCGCCAGCAGCGCGTTGTAGCTGTGCTCGCCTTCGCATACCGGATAGTACACGTTGTTGTATTCGTCGTAGAAGCCTTCTTCGCTGTGACCGCAAGCAGCCGTCGCGTCGTAGTCGACGGACAGGAGCGCGATCGCATCCAGCGCCTGCTGCAGGTTGTTCTTCAGTGCGTTGACTCTGTTCTGCATGGAAACGGGCAGGTCTTGGTTCTCGTCTGCCTTGGCAGCAGCAAGCGCCGTTTCGACTGCAGTCATGTCGTAGTTATTCCACGGATACAGGCCGTCCGAGGCGAGCGTTTCGGCATATTCGCCGCCTGCCGCGTACTTCGGATCATTGCCGTTCGCGGGAACTGCATCGTTGTCGCGGTATTCTTCGATCGTCGCGACCAGCTTATCCAGTGCGTAGTAGTTCGCGCTCCAGACAGCGGTGAACGTCACGTCGGATGCCGGGCACTCGAATTCTGCGCCGGGTTCATAATCCACGCCGTCCGCGCGCCAGCCGAGGAACGTGCGGCTCTCCTGCGCATCGTCGGAGTAGAGCGTCAGCTCTGCGCCGTCGGGCAGCGAGACCTTCTGGCCGTACTTGACGCCCATGTCGTCCACGGAACCGCTCGTTGCGCCGTTGGCGTCGAACGTCAGCGTGTAGTCGACCTCATCCCAGATCGCGAGCAGCTGCACGCGGCCGCCGTTTTCGGTCGTCAGGTTATAGATCTGTGCGAGCGCATCGCCGGTGCCGGTCGCCGACCAGCCCTGGAATGCGGAACCGGTCTTGGTGAACGGATTGGCAGGCATCGAATACGTCTCGTCATAGGTGGATTCCATCGTGAACGATTCGTCGTCCGCGGTGTTGGAGTGGAACTCGACG
>CADAGA010000221.1 GCA_902787275.1 Oscillospiraceae bacterium
ACGCGCAGATCACCGCCTCGCGCAAGCTCGATATTTTCGTGTTCAACATCCAGCGCATCGAGGGCAAAACGCTCTCGTCGCACAAAGAATCGCTGGACTTTTTACGGACGCTCGGTTTTCGTACCATTCCCGAATACACGCGCGTCGATTCGATCGGCGACGCGATCGGACGCGTGCGCGCCATCGGCGAAAAACGTCGCGGTCTGCCGTATGACATCGACGGCGCGGTGCTCAAGGTCGACGATTTCCAAAGCCGCGCTCTGCTCGGCAGCACGGCGAAGTTCCCGAAATGGGCGGTCGCATTCAAGTACCCGCCCGAAGAAAAGCAGACGACGCTGCTGGATATCGAAGTCGCCGTGGGGCGCACCGGCGTACTGACGCCGACGGCCATCCTCGAACCGGTGCTGCTGGCGGGCACGACCGTCGCACGCGCCACGCTCCACAACCAGGACTTCATCACCGAGCGCGACATCCGCATCGGCGACACTGTGACCGTGCGCAAGGCGGGCGACATCATCCCCGAGGTCGTCAAGGTGAACGCCCACGCAGAAGACAGCGAACCGTACCGCCTGCCGACGGTCTGCCCGTCCTGCGGCGCGGCCGTCCTGCGTGAAGCGGACGAAGCCGCCGTGCGGTGCGTCAATCCCGAATGCCCCGCGCAGCTGCTGCGCAACCTCATCCACTTCTGCTCGCGCGGCGGGATGGATATGGAGGGCTTCGGCGACGCGGTGCTGGAAAAGCTCGTCGAAAACGGTTTCCTGCACACGGCAGCCGACCTCTACAGTCTCGACGCGCAGACCATCCAGACGCTCGAGGGCTTCCGCGAAAAAAGCGCCGCAAACCTGCTCGAAGCCGCGGAGAAGTCCAAGGAAAACGGACTCGAAAAGCTGCTTGCCGCTCTGGGCATCCGCCACGTCGGCGAAAAGGGCGCGAAGCTTTTGGCCGCGCATTTCGGCACGATGGACGCCATTCAGAACGCTTCCGTCGACGAGATCGCTGCGATCGACGGCTTCGGCGGCATCATGGCGCAGAGCGTCTTTGACTTTTTCGCTCTGCCCGGAACGGCCGATCTGATCGGTCGCCTGCGTGAAAGCGGCGTCCGGATGGACGCCGTGCAGACCGTGGAGGATCACCGCTTCGCAGGGTTCACGTTCGTCCTCACCGGCACGCTGCCGACCATGACCCGCACCGAAGCGACGCAGATCATCGAGCGGTTCGGCGGCAAGGCGTCGTCCTCCGTCTCCAAAAAGACGAGCTACGTGCTTGCGGGCGAAGAAGCCGGCAGCAAGCTGACCAAAGCGCAGGCGCTCGGCGTGCCGATCCTCACCGAGGCGGAATTTTTGGAAATGTGTCAATAATCCTCGGCATACAGAGAAAAACAGGACTGCGGATAGCCGCAGACCGCGCACGTCAGCGGGGCAAACCGTCCCTTGTGCAGCGCGCCGCAGATGCGGCAGACCCAATAGCATTCCTGCGATTTTTGAAACACCGCGCCGGACCGCAGATTCTCCAGGAGGATGCGGAACCGGCGCGCATGGTTTTTCTCGACTTCCGAGAGCGCGCGGAACAGGTACGCCGTCTCCGGCAGTCCGTCACGCTCGGCGGTTTCGGCGAACGCAGCATAGGAATTGCCCTGTTCCGTCTCGACCGCGGACTGCAGATTCTCTGCGGTCTGCGGCGCGCGGCATTCGTGTGAGAGCTCCCACAGGATCGCGGCGTGCTCAAGCTCGTTGTCCGCCGTCTGCGTCAGCAGGTCTGCGATCTGCAGGTACCCCTCCCCCTTCGCCTGCCGCGCAAAAAGGCGGTAGAGCGAGCCCGTTTTCAGTTCCTCCCAAAACGCCGTCCGCACGTTTTCCGCGGTCGGCTTTTCGTTTTTGTCCATGCGATCCCCTCCGCGACACTGTATGCACGAAAAAGCCGTTTCATTCCGCGTTTTTCTTCGCAGGGGACTTGCCGGACTTAAAAAAACCGTGTATACTGTCTGCGTAACCGACATAAAACGTACCGAAAGTGAAAACGATGGTCAAAGAAAAAGAATTCTACAAAAATCTCGCGCTGCTGTCCCTGCCGATCGCGGCGCAGAATATCCTGACGTTCCTCGTGGGTCTCGCGGACAACGTGATGGTCGCGCGGCTGGGCGAGGCAGCAGTGTCCGGCATCTTCGTCGCGAACCAGATCACGACGCTGCTGCAGATGTTCGTCACCGGTCTGTCCGCCGCCATGACGGTGCTCGCGGCGCAGTACTGGGGCAAGCGCGATCTCGCCGCCGTGCGCTCGATCGTCGGCATCGCGTTCCGCTTTGCGCTCGCGGTCGGCGCGCTGCTGTTCGCCGTCGTCAGCCTGTTCCCGACCCGCGTGATCGGACTGTTCACGGACGATCCCGCCGCGCTCGGGGCGGGTGTCGAGTATATCCGCATCCTCGCGTGGACGTATATCCCCTTCTGTCTGTCGAGCGTGCTGATCGCTGCGATGCGGACGGTCGAAACGGTGCGCATCGGCACTGCCGTCGCGGCGCTGGCGCTCGTGCTGAACGTCGCGTTCAACTGGCTGCTGATCTTCGGCAAGCTCGGCTTCCCGAAGCTGGGACTTCGCGGCGCGGCATGGGCGACGCTCCTGTCGAGGCTGTGCGAGCTGGCGGTCGCCGCCGTGTTCATCCGGCGCATCGACCGGAAACTGCACATCACGCTGCGCGATCTGTTCGCGCCGCGTTCTCCGTACACGCGCGACTTCCTGCGCTACGGTCTGCCCGTGATCGCGGGCGACCTTCTGTGGGGGCTGAACATGGCGACGCAGGGCGGCATCGTCGGACACCTCGGCGTCGTGTCCGTGTCCGCGGTCAGCATCGCCAACACCGTTCTCAATATCATCGCCGTCGGGCTGTACGGCACGCGCGACGCGTCCGCGGTCGTGATCGGCAAGACGGTCGGTTCCGGCGACGTGCCGCGCGTCAAACAATACGCCAAAACACTGCAGGTTGTCTATCTGTTCCTGGGTGTGTTTACGGGTCTTCTCGTCTTTGCGTCGCGGTACGCGATCCCCTTCGTCTACTCCGGCATGGAACCGCAGACGATTTCCATGGCGCAGCAGCTTCTTCTGGTGCTGTCCGTCACCATCGTCGGCACGGCGTACCAGATGTCCACCCTGACCGGCATCGTCCGTGCGGGCGGCGCAACGCGGTTCGTGCTCTTAAACGATCTGATCTTCGTCTGGGGCGTGGTCATCCCGTCGGCAATGCTCGCGGCGTTCGTGTTCCACGCGTCGACGCCCGTCGTGTTCGCGTGCCTGAAGTGCGACCAGGTGCTCAAATGCGCGGTCGCGGTGGTCAAGGTCAACCGCTTCCGCTGGATCCGGAACCTGACGCAGCTGACCGAAGAAAAGGGAGCGGAATTTGTCGGGGTGCGCCCGACGGATTCCGTGTGATGTGCGCCCTTGGCGCGTGATGTTTCCCTTTGGGAAGTGATGTTTCCCTTCGGGAAGTGACGTGTTTTGCTGACGCAAAACGTTGCGGACGGGCTTCGCCCGTACCCGATTATAATCGCCGGCCGCAGGCCCCGAATCATTCCGGCATCGCCGGAATACATTTCGCAAAGCGAAAACACATCACGTGCGACAGCACGCATCACTTTGCGAAGCAAAACATCACTTCGGGATTTGGCATAGACAAATCCCGATTTGACGCTTCGTCAAAAATCGTGTATACTATGTGCAGGCAAGGGAGGAACGGCCATGTTTTTTGAGATTCAAAACGGCGTGCGGGAAACGAGCGCGGACAAGCTGCGCGATGACGTGCTGACCGCGGGCTACGTCGACTGCGATACGTTGGAGGCACTGCAGGAGAAGCTGCGTTTCGCGCCCTCAACGGTGGAATCCTGCCGCACGGCAAACGCGCTGTTTCGCTCCGGCGTCGAGGTCTTTGACGACTACACGTTCACGGAGCTGCGCATCGTCTCGCCCGACGGCGCGGACGACTGCGTCGCGCTGTATCTGCGCAAAAGTCTGCTGCTCGTGGTCGACATTGAGGACCGCGACGGCTCCACGTGCGATAAATTCCGTGCCGCCGTGCAGCGCTGCGGATTGGGCGGCAAGGATTCGATCGAACGGCTGGTCGGCGCGTTCCTCGACGCGCTCGTGCAGAACGACGTCGCGTTCATCGAAAAGACAGGTTACCGTCTCGCGCAGCTTGAGGAACAGGTCTTCGCGAACGAGACGGACAAGTCGTTCAACATGGAGCTTTTGCAGTTGAAGAAGACGCTGATGCACACGCACAACTATTACGACCAGCTTCTCGACATCACCGATGCGGTGGACGAAAACGAAAACGAGATCTTCGACGAGGACAATCTCATCGCCATCACGAACGTCACCGCCAAGATCACGCGCCTGCGCGAGGACGTCGATTCGCTCAGCCGCACGGCGGAGCATTTGCAGGACGCGTACACGTCGTCGCTCGATCTGCAGCTCAACCACTCCATGAAGTTCTTCACGGTCATCACGACGATCTTCTTCCCGCTGACGATCATCGTCGGCTGGTACGGCATGAACTTTCAGCATATGCCGGAGTTCGCGTGGAAATACGGGTACGTCTATGTGATCGTGCTGTCGGTCGCCGTGGTCGCGCTGCTGACGTGGATCGGCAAGAAGCGCAAGTGGTTCTGATTCTTTCTTTTTTCTTTGTATTCTCTTAACCGTTTTTTAAAAAAAGCCTATTATCCTTTTTGAAAAAGGAGGATGCGTATGGCTGCACTCTATTTGCTGTTTTGCGCTTTCGGCTTTCCGTGCATCACACTCTTCAGTGCCGTGATCTGGTTCAGCGCCGCGCTGTCCGAAGCGAAATCCAAACGGCAGTCCGATCCGAACGCGAAACGGACGGAGGCTTACCTGTCCGGCGCATATCTCGCCGTTTCGATCACGCTCTCTCTGTTGAGTTCGCTGGCGTTTCTGGACGTGGATCTGCCGCAGATGATCTGGCGGACAGTCGGTGTTGTCTCATTGATCGCAGGCGTTTGTTTGGC
>CADAGA010000222.1 GCA_902787275.1 Oscillospiraceae bacterium
AGACGACGATCATTTCCTGCTTCTCGAACTGGTGGATGCGGTACACGCCGCGCTCCTCGATGCCGTGCGCGCCCTTTTCCTTGCGGAAGCAGGGCGAATAGCTCGTCAGCGTCCGCGGCAGCGTCTCGGCAGGCAGGATCTTGTCGATGAACTTGCCGATCATCGAGTGCTCGCTCGTGCCGATCAGATAGAGATCCTCACCCTCGATCTTGTACATCATCGCGTCCATTTCCGCAAAGCTCATCACGCCGGTCACGACGTTCGAGCGGATCATGAACGGCGGCACGCAGTACGTGAAGCCGCGGTCGATCATGAAGTCGCGCGCGTAGGAGATCACGGCGGAGTGCAGACGCGCAATATCGCCCATCAGGTAGTAGAAGCCGTTGCCGGCGACGTCGCGCGCGGAGTCGAGGTCGATGCCGTCGAAGCGCTCCATGATGTCGGTATGATACGGGATCTCGAAATCCGGCACGACCGGCTCACCGTACTTCTGCACTTCCACGTTCTCGCTGTCGTCCTTGCCGATCGGAACGCTGGGATCGATGATGTTGGGGATCACCATCATGATTTTGGTGACCTTTTCCTGCAGCTCGGCCTCGAGCGCTTCCAGCTCCTCCAGACGCTTGGCGTTCGCGGCAACCTGCTGCTTGACCGCCTCCGCCTCGTCCTTTTTGCCCTGCGCCATGAGCATGCCGATCTGCTTGGAAATCTTGTTGCGGCTGCCGCGCAGCTCGTCGGCCTCGCCCTTTGCGGCGCGGCTCTGACGATCCAGCTCGATCACTTCGTCGACAAGCGGGAGCTTGGCGTCCTGAAACTTGTTGCGGATGTTCTGCCGGACGACCTCCGGATTTTCACGCAGAAATTTGATGTCGATCATGTTTGTCTCTCCTCGTTATTTCTTCCGTTTACGGATAGTATACAGTTTTTTTGCGCCGAGCGCAAGTCCCGCTGCGGCGGCGCTGACGCCAAGAACGCCGAGCGTGTTCTTGAAGTTGATGTGCCAGCGGTCGCTGAGCAGGTTGTAGGGGGAAATGGATTTGCATTTCGTGCCGAAGAAGTCGCGGTAGTAGACCATGTACGTCGCGAGCTTGCCGGGGCGCGTCTCGTCGAGATCGATCACACGCACGCCCTGCCGCAGTCCGTCGCCCCACATCGTGAAGCCCGTCAGCTGCGTCTGGCACAGCAGAATGCCGTCGACCTCGCCCTGGAAACGGTTCATGTGATCGTGGCCGAACACCGCGGCGATCACGTCGCCCTTTTTCTTCCAGCTGTCGAACTGACCGTTATTCTTAGCAGGTACGGCAGGTCCCTCGCCGAGATAGCCCTCGAGCTCGGGTCCGCGCGTGAAATACTTGCCCTTGTACATCGACATGCCCTTCACGCGGTAGGGGTTGAGGATCGTCGTCTCCCGCAGCAGCCGGTATTCCTCGCACACGGGGATGTGCTGGAAGAAGATCGACGGCACGACGGAGCCGTTCTCGGCGGTGATCGCGTCGCAGGTACGCTCGTACCACGCGATCTGGTCGTCGTCGACCCACGCGTAGCCGTCGCTGCCGTCCTGCGCGCGGGAACCGGAATCCAGCAGCCAGAGGTTGAAGAGCATTTTTTCACCGCTGTGATCGTAGATCGGCACGAAGCAGTTGCCCACGCCCGTCACGCCGGATTCGTCGGTATTGAGAAACTTCGGGATGCGGCAGAACTGCGCAAACACGTTCTTCTTCAGCTCCGCGGGCGGATCGCCGTCGTGGTTGCCGAATACGATGCCGACCGGAATGTTTCTGGACGTGAACGGCGTCGTCAGGCGCACGACCTGCTCGTACATCTCCTCGTCGGTCGCGGGACGGTTCTCCGCCTCGTTTTCGCGCTGCACGAGATCGCCCATGAAGATCACCGCGTCGGGATGCAGATTCTCCGCGGCGGCGTTGAGAAGATTGAGCATATCCTCGGTTTTTTCGGTAAACGCCAGCTTTTCATGGCTGTCGCCGAGCGCGAGGATGCGGAACTTGCCGTCCTCGGAAAAGCGAAGATGCACGGGCGATTGACACCGCATACGGTCACGTCCTTTCATGAAACAATAACCTATCACATAAGAATAGATAGCAGATGAAAGAGAAAAAGGGGTATTCCATGAACAACGCCCGCAGTATCCTCGGCGGAACGCTGATCCTCACGGCATCGTCGATCCTCATGCAGACCGTCGGCGTATCGTTCAACGTCTGGCTCACCGCGCGTCTGGGCGCGGCGGGGATCGGACTGTTTCAGCTCATTCTGACCGTGTATAATCTGGCCGTCACGCTCGGATGCGGCGGCGTGCGCCTCGCGGCGACGCGCCTGACCGTGGAAGGGATCGCGCGGGGCGAAAACGTCAAACGAACCGTGCGCGGCTGCGTGCGGTACGCGTTCCTCGTCGGCTGCGCGGTCGCGGCGCTGCTGTTCGCCTTCGCCGACATTGCCGCCGTCCGGTGGATCAAAAACGGTGAAGCCGCGCTGCCGCTGCGCATCCTTGCGCTGTCGCTGCCGTTCGTGGCAGCGTCCGCGGCGCTGAACGGATATTTCACCGCCGTGCGCAAGATCGGCCGTTATTCCGCCGTGCGTATACTGGAGCAGGCAGTCCGGATCGCAGTCGTTGCCGGTCTCATGGGACGTCTGCTGCCGCGCGGCATGCGCTGGGGTTGCGTCGCGATCGTGGGCGGCATCCTCGCAAGCGAGGCGTTTTCCTTTTTCTGTTTGCATGTATTATACAACATCGAAAAGCAAAAGTACAGTAAAAAACCACAAAATTTTTCGCTCGCCGGTCTTTTGCACGTTGCGCTTCCGGACGTTTCCGGCGCGGGCGCACGGTCGGTGCTGCTGACGGTGGAGCATCTGCTCATCCCGCAGGGATTCCGCAGGTCCGGCGCGTCGGCTGAAGAAGCGCTGACGCTTTACGGCAATGTGCACGGCATGGTCTTTCCGATGCTCCTCTACCCCTCCGCGATCCTCTCGTCGCTCGCGGGGCTGCTGATCCCCGAGCTCGCCGGCCGCCACGCGCAGGGACTGTCCGCGCAGATCACGTGCATCATCCGCCGCGTGCTGCGCATGACGCTGCTGTTCGCGTTCGGCACGGCAGGGATCTTCTGCGCCTTCGCGGACGGACTGTCACGCGTGGTCTACGGCACGGCGGACTGCGCGTTTTATTTGCAGATCCTGTCCGTCCTCGTGCCGGTCATGTACTGCGATATGACCGTGGACGGCATGCTCAAGGGACTCGACCAGCAGCGTGCGTGCATGCGGTACAACATCTGGGATTCCGGTTTGTGCGTCGCGCTGGTGTGGGTGCTGCTGCCGCGCTTGGGCATGAAAGGCTACGTTTTCATCCTGTTTTTCAGCGAGATCTTCAACTTTTATTTCAGTCTGCGCCGCCTGTGCAAAGTCGCCACGGTCGAGCTGCGTCCGGCAAACGACCTGATCGCGCCGCTTTGCTGCGGCGTGTGCGCTCCGGCGTTCGTGTCGCTGCTGCTGCATCTTTCGGGCCTCAGCGTGCGCAGCGCCGCGTCGCTCGTCTGCAGCGTCGCGCTGTCCGGC
>CADAGA010000223.1 GCA_902787275.1 Oscillospiraceae bacterium
ATTGCCTCTGAAAAATGGGAAATGATGTATTCCTCGTTCAAGCCGGACATGACAGGACTCCTATCCGCCGCAGGGCTGTTTTCTTTATTATACAGGAAAGGAATCTTCCTTGTAAAGCGCTTCCTTTCCGAAAACAGTTTGGCGCATTTGCGCGCAACCATGCTTGACAAATTCATGAAAGGAATGATCCGATGTTTATAGAAAAGATTTCCATGCCCGGCGCGGGCGACGTTTCGCTGACGGCATTTATTCAGGAACCGTCGCGGGAAATGCCGAACATGACGTGCCGTCCCGCGGTGCTGGTGATTCCGGGCGGCGCATACCATTTCTGCTCCGACCGCGAAGCCGAGCCGATTGCGATGCTGTTTTTGCAGCAGGGCTACAGCGCATTCGTGCTGCGCTATTCCGTCATGGCTGCTGCTGCATGGCCGAACCCGCTGCGTGACGCGGAAAATGCGATGCGCCTGATCCGCAGCCGCGCAGAGGAGTGGAACGTCGACCCGAACCGGATCGCGGCGATCGGTTTTTCGGCAGGCGGCCATCTGGCTGCCGCGCTCGCGACCATGGGCGCCGAGCGTCCCGACGCGCTGATCCTCGGCTATCCGTGCATCCTCGACGAGATGGACTGTATCAAGGAGTTTTCCGCGCCGTCGCTCGACGGCAAGGTCGACGGGAACACGCCGCCGACGTTTATCTTTGCCGCGTCCGACGACACATGTGTACCGATCCGCCATTCGCTGCGCTTCTCCGATGCGCTCGATCGCGCGGGCGTGCCGTTCCAGCTGCATATTTTCGACCGCGGCGGCCACGGCTTCTCGCTTGCGACGCACGTGGTGGTCGCGTCGCAGAAGGATCGGGAGAAAACGCGCGAGGATCGCCGCTGGATGCCGATGTGCACCGACTGGCTGAACCGTCTGTTCGGCGTCGACCCGCTGTGCGAATAAAAAACGAAACCGTCACATTTCCGTTCGGAAATGCGGCGGTTTTTGGTTCTGTTTGACTTTTCCCTTGCTGTCAGGTACAATAAAACCAGCAAGTCCGGAAGGAGGATCGCATGAAAACGTTTGACAAGGTCCGTTTCGCGTGGACGTTCCGCACCTACCAGCAGGCGGTGCTCGACAAGGCGTCGTCGCATCTGAAGGACGGTCACATCCACGTCGTCGCTGCGCCCGGCAGCGGCAAGACGATCCTCGGTCTCGAGCTGGTGCGCAGGCTCTCGAAGCCGGCACTGATCCTTGCACCGTCCGTGACGATCCGCCGCCAGTGGGGCGAGCGTTTCGCCGAGTGCTATCTGCCGAAGGGCGAGCGGGAGGAGGACTACGTGTCCGAGGATCTGCACGAGCCGCAGCTTCTGACCTGCATCACGTATCAGGCGCTGCATGCCGCCGTGCAAAGGACGGCGCTGAAGGCCGAGAACGATCCCGAATCGGTGGAGTCGGAGGCGGCGCAGGACTTTACAGACTTCGATATTTTAGAAAAGATCCGCAGCTGCGGGATCGGCACCGTATGTCTGGACGAGGCGCACCATCTGCGCCGCGAGTGGCAGAAAGCGCTCGAACAGTTTTTGCAGATGCTCGGAAAGAGCGTGCAGGTGATCGCGCTGACGGCGACGCCGCCCTACGACAGCACACCGGCCGAATGGGACAACTATATCCGCGTTTGCGGCGAGGTGGACGAGGAGATCTTCGTGCCGCAGCTCGTGGCGCAAAAGACGCTCTGTCCGCATCAGGACTATCTCTATTTCAATATGCCGACCGAAGCGGAAACACAGGTGCTGCGCGCGCACCGTGCGCATGCGCAGTCCGCCGCACGCGAGGCGCTCTCGAGCGGTCTGCTGCCGAAGGCGCAGCAGGCGATGGACGCGGAGACGGCCAACAAAGACCCGCAGGGCGCTTCTGCGCTGTCCGCCGCGGCAGGCGGCGGGGACGTGACGATGCAGCAGCTGCAGACGGCGCTGTCGTTCATTCTCGCAAACAAGGACGCGTTCTCCAAGGAGATCGTCGAGCCTCTCACAGAGATCCTTGCGAAAAACGGCGTTCTGGAAAAGGGCAAGGTCTGTCTGCTGTCTACGGAAAGAATCGACAAAATGCTGCTCTCGTCCGCCGGCAAGATCGGAAGCATCCAGGCCATCATGGCGTCGGAGGCGACCGTGCTGGGCGAGGAGCTGCGCGGACTGATCCTGACGGATTACATCCGCAGGGAGATGCTGCCGGTCGTCGGCTCGGAAGAGCCGATGACGGTGATGGGCGCGGTACCGATCTTTGAGGCGGTACGCCGCTCGATCGGCAAACACGTGCCGATCGCGCTGCTTGCGGGAACGCTGGTGCTGCTGCCGAACGGTGTGCTCGACGAGGCGAAAGCGCTTGCCGCCGAAAAGGGCATCGTGTGCACGTCGTCGCCGTTGCCGAACGTGCCGTACAGCGAGGTGCAGTTTGCCGGCTCCAACAAAAACAAGGTTTCCGTGCTGACGGAACTGTTTCAGAAGGGGACGCTGCGTGTGATGATCGGCACAGCCGCGCTTTTGGGCGAGGGCTGGGACGCGCCGAGCATCAACGCACTGATCCTGGCGAGCTGCGTCGGCAGCTTCATGCTGACGAACCAGATGCGCGGCAGAGCCATCCGCACCGACAAGAAGCGGCCGGACAAGGCGGCGAACATCTGGCATCTGGTGACGCTCGATACGACGGAGGAAGCAGGTTCTGGACTCGGCGCGGACTTCCGTGTGATGGAGCGGCGGTTCGACGGCTTCCTCGCGCCGGACTATAACGAACCGTGGATCGAGAGCGGAACGGACAGACTCTGTCTGCCGGCAGCGTTCACGGAAACGGAAATGCGTGCCGTCAACGCGCAGATGCTCGAGCGTTCGCAGGATCGCAAGCATATGGTCGAGCTTTGGGAGCAGGCGCTTTCGGGCGATACAGACCCGCAGGTGCTCGACGTTTGCGTCGTGCCGGACAAAGCGTTCTCCGGCACGGCGGCGCGCAAACGGCTGCTGCAGGCGATCCTGTGCGCCGTGATCGCGGCCGTGCTTCTGGTGATCCCTGTCACGTTTGTCAGGATCCTTTCCGTATTTGCGCTGATCCCGATGCTCGTTTTCTTCAAAAAGCGAAGCGGCGTCAAAACGCCCGAGACGTATTTCCGCACGGCAGGCAAAGAGCTTCTGCGCGCGCTGCGGGAGAGAAAACTCCTGCATGCGTCGGAGAACGACGTCTACGCCCGTGCGATCCCCGAACGGGACAGCGTCTACGTCGCGGTCAAAAATGCGAGCCAGCACGATAAGATGCTGTTCTCGCGCTCGATGGGAACGGTGTTCTCGATGATCGAAACACCGCGGTATATCCTGCTGCCTGCGGGCGATCCCAAAAAGGCGATGGCAGTGCCTGCCGCGCTCGACCGCAGGAAGGAGGACGCGCAGCGTTTTGCCGACGGCATGAAACCGATCGTCGGCAAGGCGGAGTGTCTGTACACACGCGGTCAGAAGGAGCAGAAAACCGTGCAGCGCTGCCGCGAGGACGCCGCGCTGAATCGCGCCGGGTGCAGGGCGCGGTATAAAAAGATCGTTGTCTCGCACGCAGCGGACGGCGAGCTCGTGCTCGCCTCGACCGACGCGCGTCCCGTGATCGTGCTGCCGGAGAATCCGACTGCGCCGGTGCGCAACGCTGCGCAGGTTCTCACGCGGTATTTGCGGCAGATCACAGGCTGCGCGGACACAGCGCCGCAGGCGGAATGCCGCATCGTTCTGGACGACGGCAGCGTGCAGCCGCCGTCGGATAAAGACGGCGCGTACCGCATTACGGAACGGGACGGCGATCTGTTCCTGTCCGGCGCCGGAACGCACGGCACGCTGTATGCGGCGTACGCCCTGCTCGAGCAGTTTGCCGCCTGCCGCTGGTACGCCGACGTGCTCGAAGTGATCCCCGAAGCGGACAGCGTAACGGTACCGCTCGGGTGCGATATTGTCTATACGCCGTACTTTGAGTACCGCGAGACGGATTGGCGCTGCTATCAAAACCGCGATTATGCTGCGGCGAACCGCATGAACGGTTCCGCTTATCGTCCCGTGCCTGCGGAGTGGGGCGGATCGGTGGTCTATCTGTCCGGCTTTGCGCACACGCTGACGAACCAGTTCTGCGCCGCATGGAACTATTTTGAGACGCATCCGGAATACTACGCGCTGCACGGCAAGGCACGCACGCCGAACCAGCTGTGCCTGACGAATCCGGACGTGCTGCGGATCGTGACGGATGAAGTGCTCGATCTGTTAAGGAGGACGTACGATCCGGCGTTGCCGCTGCAGATCGTTTCGCTGACACAGCACGACAATCAGGATTACTGCGAATGTGACCGATGCGCCGCGCTCGACCGCGCGAACGGTTCGCATGCCGGCACGATGGTGACGTTTGCCAACGCCGTGGCGGATGCGGTACGCGATGCGGGCTATGAGAACGCCGCGATCGACACGTTCGCCTATCAGTACACGCGCAAGCCGCCGACCGAAGTGAAACCGCGCGACAACGTCATCATCCGCCTCTGCTCGATCGAATGCTGCTTCGGCCACACGATGGACGATCCGCACTGCAAGCAGAACAAAGCGTTCATGGAGGATCTTGCGGGCTGGTCAGAGATCTGCGAGCGCATCTACGTCTGGGACTACGGCACGAACTACGGCGAGACGTTCAACTTCTTCCCGAACCTCGGCGTGCTGCAGCGCAATATGCAGATCTTTTACGAAAACCACGTGCGCGGCATTTACGGCGAGGGCAACTACTACACCGAGCGCTGCGAGGGCGAATTCAGCGACCTGCGCAGCTACCTGCAATGCCGTCTGATGGCCGATCCGTATCTCGATTACGACGCCGAGATGAACGGCTTCCTGCAGGCGTTTTACGGCGACGGCTGGCAGGAGATCCGGGAGTTCATCGACCTTTGCTGCGACAAGGGCGTGACGGGACTGCGCCACGCGGGCATCTTCCAGCGCGCGCAGGGTTCACTGCCGAAGCTGACCGCACGCGACGTGACGCGCTGCGATGCGCTCTGGAAGGCGGCGAAGGAAAAGGCGCCGGATGAGACGACCCGCACGCGCGTCGAGCGTTCCGAGCTCTGCTGGCGGTACTGGAAAGCGTCCAACTATAAAAAGGAATTCTCCCTGCTTCGCTCCGTGTTCCGGCGCATGCAGGCGCGGGACGAGCTGTACCACGACATCGTCGCGTTCGGCAACACCTGTATCGGCGAGACGACGCGCAAGCGCGAGCTGTCCGCTTGTCCGGCGCTGCATCTCGTGCGCATTCCGTTCGGCTGGTCGACGCTGTACGATTCAGAATTCTGGGATGCGGTCAGCCCGTTCATCGAAAAAGTGTATGCGGCGTGGCTTGAGACGAAAGGGTGAAGTGTGCAATGAAAGGAACGAATGCAGTGAAGATCCTGAAAAGAATCCTTGCCGTTTTTCTTGCGGTCGTCTCGACGGCTGCGCCGAGTCTCTGCCTGCGCCTGCGCCTTCCGCGCGTCGCGCAGGGACAGACGCTCGATCTGTCCAAATTCACCATGACGTGGAACGACGAGTTCGACGGCGACAGGCTCGACAGGACGAAATGGGGCAACAGCTGGTGGGAGACCGTGCGCAAGGGCGGCTACTGGCACGAGGACATGGTATCCGTGGAGAACGGCGATCTGGTGATCCGCGCCGAGTATCTCGACGAGCCGCTTGAGAACTACTACTATGAAAAGTGGCACGACAAGATCAACTTCGATCCGTACAAGCCCGGCTACTACACGGGCGAGATCGACACGCGCGGCAAGTTTGAACAGTGCTACGGCTACTTCGAGTGCCGCTGCATCCTGCCCGCCGCGACGGGGCTGTGGTCGGCGTTCTGGATGATGAACGAGGGCGTGTATCAGATCGACGGCTTCGGCAACGACGGGACCGAGGTGGACGTGTTCGAGTCGATGTACTACAAGGATCACTGGCGCGGAGTGGACGCGGTGATCGGCGGCATTCATTACGACAACTACGGCGCGGATTCCAAGGGCGATTCCATCGGGAAGTTCTTCCTCGGGAAC
>CADAGA010000224.1 GCA_902787275.1 Oscillospiraceae bacterium
AAACCGAGCGCCGCGCAGGCGACCTTTTGCGTGAGGAGCTGTTTCGGCGCACGCGGTCGATGCCGTCTCTTGTGACGGAGCCGACGAGCGTCTGTATCCGTCTTGTTTGCTCCGACACGATTCAAGATAAGGATTCATTCACGATCATGCAGAAGGATCGACTTATCACGATCGAGGGCAGGGGAATCCGCGCGCTGATTTACGGATACTCCATGTTTCTGCGCAAGACAGAGTATCGTGACGGCAAGATCACACTGGTCGAGCCGATCGCGGGAACGTATGCGCCTGACAAAGCGATCCGCGGGCACCAGCTCGGCTACCGCGGCATCAGCAATACGTACGACGCGTGGTCGCTTGACGACTATCGTCGGTATTATCTTGATCTGATGGCGTTCGGCTGCAACACGGTGGAGCATATTCCCGGTCTTGGAAGCGAAAAGACGAAACTGATGCAGTATGATCCGGACGAGCTCTGCGTGCAGGCGTCCGCTCTGGCGGATTCATTCGATCTGAACGTTTCACTGTGGATGCCGAATGACGATTTGCCGCCTGAAGAATCCGCCGCCTTGCGCGAAGCGTTCTTTCGTCGCTGCCCGCGCGTAGACGCCGTGTTTCCGCCCGGCGGTGATCCCGGTCATTATCCGGCGGATGCATTCATTGAGCGTGTCCGGCTGATCTCTCGCGCGCTGAAGAAATCGCATCCGGATGCCGAGATGTGGCCTTCTGCACAGGCGCCGCATTCCATGCCCGATTGGGGCGACGTCTTTATCCGCGAGACGGAAAAGAGGCCGCAGGAAATCGACGGCGTGATCACCGGGCCGAACCGTGCGTTCCCGCTCGACGTATTGCGAAAAAAACTGCCTGCCGAATATCCCATCCGCCTGTATCCGGATCTGACGCATAACGTGCGCTGCGAGTATCCCGTTCATGCGCTGCAGGACGACTGGCATTATGCACTTGCGGCGACGCTTTCACGCGAAAGCATCAATCCGCGCGCGCAGGAATACCGTCTGATCCATCGCCTGACTCGACCTTACGTCGTCGGCTCCGTGAGCTATTCCGAGGGCGTTAACGACGACGTAAACAAGATGGTGTGGTCGGATATGGACTTCGACCCGGACTGCGATCTGCGCACGACGCTGCTGGACTATGCGCGTGTTTTTCTTTGGCAGGGTCCTGCCGACAGGATCGCTGACGCGATCCTTGCGCTGGAAGCAAATTGGATCGGCGATCCGGCGGAGAATCCGCATATTGAATCGACGCTCGAAATGCTGGAGTCGCTCTCAGCGGAGTATCCGACGCTTTGCGAAAACTGGCGATTCAATCAGCTCCTGTTTCGCGCGAGCTGCGACGCTTACGTAAGGCGCAGGCGTGCGTTCGACCTTTCTTTGCTTGCCGAAGCTCGTTCTCTGCTTGCGAATAACGCGGTGCAGCAGGCGCAGGACACCCTTCGCACGGCGTACCCCGACAGCATTCTTGATTTACGCAAGCGTCTGTTCGACCTGGCGCAGAGGCTGTTTGATCAGATCGGCATGCAGTTGGATATTGCGCATTTCGGCGCGAGCGCGTGGGAACGCGGCGCGACTCTTGAGACGATCGATCTGCCCGTGACAGATAAGGAGTTTTATCTCAATCGACTTGCGTATCTGCGTTCGGTCGATGAAACGGATCGTCCGGCTTATCTGCGCGGCTTGCTCGATCGCAGCAGAGTGCCGAAGGGCGGATACTATTTTTCCTTTGCCGAGCACGGTCTGGATGCTCTCGGAGAAAGGCAGACGCCCGATTTTTATATGGATTTTCAGGGAGATCGACCAGGTGTAAACGACGGTTCGATCCCAATGGCGCAGCTGAAGCTGTTTGACCATTTCAGCTTCCGCTGTAAAATCGGCGGATTCATTCCCGGCAGGGATTATAAACTGCGTGTGTCGTACTCTTCCCGAAAAACAGAAAGCGTCCGTGCGCACAGCGTAAAGCTGAACGGTCACGTGATTTACTGCGGCGCGCAGTATGGCGGAGAAAAGGACACGCAGTTCGACAGCTGGTATTTGGCGCCGAACACCGAGAGCGCGACGTATCGACTTCCGGCTGACTGCTTTGAGAACGGCTGCGGTGAGCTTTTGATCGAAGAACCGACCGTCGGCGTGATGCTCAGTGAATTCTGGATTTTTCCTGCAGAGGGTTGACACGGAAGCAAAAATGGTCTATTGTATGGTACAGAAAAAAGATGGAGGGATAGTATGGAATACGGTAAAATGAACAAAGAAGCACTCGCGGCACGTCTTGCGGAATTGCAGGCGGCTTACAAGTCGTTTCAGGATATGTCGCTTTCTCTGAATATGGCGCGCGGCAAGCCCGGCAAAGCGCAGCTGGAGTTGTCGGACGGTCTGTTTTCGGCGCTGCAGGCGGGCGACGCCATGCAGGGCGAGGATAAGATGGACATCCGCAATTACGGCGTTTTGACCGGCCTCGGCGAGCTTAAACAGATTTTTGCCGATCTGCTCGGCGTCAAAAAAGAAAACGTCATCCTCGGCGGCGGCTCGAGTCTGAATCTGATGTTCGACTATATCAGCCAGTGCATGACGCACGGCGTTTGCGGCAGTGCACCGTGGTTCGGTCAGAAAATCAAATTCCTTTGCCCCGTTCCCGGCTACGACCGTCATTTCGGCATTCTGGAGTATTTCGGCATCGAGATGCTTCCTGTCGAAGTCGATGAAAACGGTCCAGATATGGATCTGATCGAATCCCTCGTACGCGATCCTTCCGTCAAGGGTATGTTCTGCGTGCCGAAGTATTCCAATCCCGGTGGCGTAACGTTCTCCGACGAGACGGTGGAACGTATCGCCCGTCTGAAACCCGCGGCAGAGGACTTCCGGATCATCTGGGACAACGCTTACGCTATCCATGACGTGAGCGATACGCCCGATACGCTTCGTGAGATCTTCTCCGCCTGTGCACAGTACGGCACGGAGGATCATATCATTGAAGTCGCTTCGTTCGCGAAGGTAACGTTCCCCGGTGCCTGTGTGAGCTGCATTGTCGCGTCTGACAACAATCTTAAGCAGATCGAAAAGCGTCTTTCCTTCCAGATCATCAACTATGACAAGGTCAATCAGATGCGCCACGTCGCGTTCTTCAAGGATGCCCAAGGCGTGCTTGCGCACATGAAAAAGCATGCCGCGATCCTCAAGCCAAAGTTTGACGCGGTCCTGTCCGCTTTCGAGAACAAGCTTGGCGGAAAGGGGATCGCAAGCTGGACGAAGCCGAACGGCGGCTATTTCATCAGCCTCAACGTTCCGGACGGCTGTGCCAAGCGTGTCGTTGCGCTCTGCAAGGACGCAGGTCTTGTGCTGACTGGGGCCGGCGCGACCTACCCGCTGAAGAACGATCCGCGCGACCGCAATATCCGTATCGCGCCCACGTTCCCGTCGACGGAAGAACTGCTTCAGGCGATGGACGTGCTTTGCGTCTGTGTGGAAATTGCTTCCATCGAAAAATTATTGAACGCATAATGATTTTGTAGTTGAGGCAAGTTCTTTCTTCTCTGCTGTACTGTTGCCTTATACAAATTATTGTAAAAAAAATCTCTCAGAAACCTTTACATTTAGGAAATACGATGATATAATATAAAATACCATATATCGTGGTTAATTGTGATTTGTTTTCTTTATATTGATATTGAATTCTATCGTGGGGAGTGAACGGATGTGGACAAGATTATCGTTAACGGCGGGAACCGTCTGAACGGTAAAATTGATATCAGCGGCGCTAAAAACGCAGCTTTGGCGATCGTTCCGGCAGCGATCCTGACGAATGGTGTTTGCCGAATCGAGAATATACCCAACATCAGCGACGTTACGATTATGTTCAGGATCCTGAAAGCACTCGGTGCGGAAGTGCGGATGGTCGATCGCAATACAGCCGAAATCGATTCACGCAACGTCCAGTTCTATACCGTACCATATGAGATGACGCGTCATCTGCGTGCATCCTATTATTTTATCGGTGCGCTGCTCGGCCGCTTCTGCAAGGCGCGCGTTGCCATGCCGGGCGGATGTAATTTCGGCGGTGTTCGTCCGATCGATCAGCACGTCAAGGGCTTTGAACTGCTCGGTGCGAAAGTGACCGTCGAAGAAAACGCGATCGTCAACGCGGACGCCGACATGCTGCTCGGCAGCTCGATCTATCTTGATACGGT
>CADAGA010000225.1 GCA_902787275.1 Oscillospiraceae bacterium
CGTTCGTGATCGGCAGCGGCGTGACGGAGATTGGCACTTCTCTGTTCTCCGGCTGTACGCAGCTTGAAAGTGTGACGATCCCGCAGAGCGTGACGCGCATCGACTCGGAAGCCTTTTCCGGTTGTTCCGCTCTTTTCGACCTGACCATCGGAAATCACGTGACAAACATCGGCGATCGCGCTTTTTCGGACTGCGCAAGCCTGCGCAGTCTCACGATCCCCGACAGCGTGACGACGGTCGGCGCCGACGTGTTTTCCGGCTGCCCGCTGGAAACCGTTACGATGGGTGCGGGCCTTGCGTCGATCCCGCCCTCGCTGATTCATCCTTCCCGCCTGAGATCCTTTGTGATCGGCAGCGGCGTGACGCAGATCGGAGATTCCGCGTTTTCCGACTGTACGGAACTGCTGGACGTGACGATTCCGGACGGCGTGACGGCGATCGGCACACAGGCGTTTTCCGGCTGTACGAAGTTGATGAGCGTGTCGGTTCCGGACAGCGTGACCGGCATCGGCGAGAATGCTTTTCTCGGCGTCGGAAACGTGACGTATACCGGCTCTGCGAGCGGCGCGTCGTGGGGTGCGCAGTATGTCAATAAGACCGCGCAGGGCGTTCTGATTTTTGACGCTCCCGAAAAAGAAACGCTGCTCTGGTGCAATCGCACCGCCGCGGGCAGCGTGGTCATCCCGAACAGCGTGACGCGCATCGAACCGGGCGCGTTCAGCGGCTGCACGGGCGTAACGGGCGTGACGATCCCGGACGGCGTGACGCGCATCGACGACGGCACGTTCGACGGCTGCACGAGCCTCGGAAGCGTTTCGTTCGGAGATGGTGTGACGACCATCGGCAGTGCGGCGTTCGACGAATGCCCGCTGCAAAAGGTTCGCATGGGCGACGGCATGACTTCAATCCCCGCCACGCTGATCCACCGCACCGCGCTGCAGACGTTTGTGATCGGCAGGGGAGTGAAAGCGGTCGGCAATTCCGCCTTCACCGGCTGCACGTTGCTGCGGCGCGTGACGATCCCGACCGGCATTAAGACCATCGGCAACTTCGCGTTCAACGGCTGCTCGGATCTCCAAAGCGTGCTGATCCCGAATACCGTAACGAGCATCGGCGCTTACGCCTTCTCCGGCTGTTCGGTTTTGACGTACGTCCGCATTCCGGACAGCGTCAAGACCATCGGCAACTATGCATTCAATCGCTGCCGGGATATCGTGCGTGTGACGGTCGGCAGCGGCGTGACGAAGATCGGCGTTTCTGCGTTCTACGGCTGCTGGAGCCTTGGATCCCTCACACTCCCGAACAGCTTGACCGAAATCGGCAAAAACGCTTTCCAGAACTGCGTGGAACTTGTGCGCATCCATATTCCGTCATCCGTTACGACGATCGGCGAAAACGTGTTCGACGGGTGCACGAAGCTTGCGCTGATCTGCTCCGACGGTGCGGGATGTGCCGCCGAAACGTACGCCGGAAGCATCGGCTGTGCGTTCAGCGTATGTGCCGGTCACGACGAGCGAGCGCTCTGGGCGGGTGACGCGAACGGCGACGGCGTCGTCGATCTGAAGGATGCGGTCTGCATCCGGCGCTGTCTTGCCGGCGGCTGGGACGCGGTGATGGATGCGGACGCTGCCGACGTTGACGCAAGCGGCGACGTCACGCTGCAGGACGTCGCGCGGATCTCGCGCTATCTTGCGGACGGCTGGAACGTTGTTCTTCTGTGAAGCGCGGCGTGCGCGTTTCTTCTTGGGGTTCCAAAAAAATCTTGACATCTATTTTTCTGTGTGATAGAATTGTACTATTCAAAGGGGAGTAGCTTGAAGGCTTTGCCTAAGCTGTCTGTCAACAACCGGCGCGTGCGCCTGGCAGTCAGCCCTGAATCGGTAGCAAGACCTTTGACAGAGCGCGTCTCTGTCAAGGGTCTTTTTTGTTGCAAACAAACAGAAAGGAAGAAACTGCATGAAATTCTACCTTGAATCCGCAGACGCCGTCTTCGCCGAAGTGCAAAGCACAGTCGACGGTCTGACGAGCGCCGAAGCGCAGAAGCGTCTGGCGGAAAACGGCAAGAACAAACTCAAAGAAGCGGAAAAGGAGTCCCTGTTCAAAAAGTTCATCCACTCTCTCGCCGATCCCATGATCATCATGCTGCTGGTAGCGGCGCTGATCCAGGCGGTCGTCGCCGTGCTCGAAGCGGGCGGCAGACCCGGACTGTCCGATTTCGCGGACGTGCTGGTCATCCTCGTGGTCGTCATCATCAACACGATCATGAGTCTGGTACAGGAGAGCAAGGCGGAAGCTGCCATGGAGGCACTCATGCAGATGACCGCTGCCACGAGCCGCGTGCTGCGCGACGGAGAAGTGGTCGTGATCAAGAGTGAAGATATCGTGATCGGCGACGTCGTTCTGCTCGAGGCGGGCGACGCCGTTCCCGCGGACTGCCGCATCCTCGAATCACACAGTATGAAGGTCGAGGAAGCCGCGCTGACGGGCGAATCCGTCCCCGTGACGAAGATCATCGACGTGCTGATGTGCCGCGACACGCAGGACGTGCCGCTGGGCGACCGCAGAAACATGGTCTATTCCGGCTCCACCGTCGTTTACGGACGCGGCAAGGTGGTCGTGACCGGAACCGGCATGGACACCGAAATGGGCAAGATCGCCGACGCGCTCTCGCAGGCGGAAAAGGAACAGACTCCGCTGCAGAAGAAGATGGCGGAGCTGTCCCGCTTCCTGACGAAGCTCGTCATCGGCATCTGTGTGCTGGTGTTCGTCGTCGGCCTGATCGAATCCATGGTGCTCAACGGCGAGGGATTCTCCTGGGCGTCGCTCGGACAGAACTCGCTCGATACGTTCATCGCAGCCATCGCGCTGGCCGTGGCCGCGATCCCCGAGGGCCTGCCCGCCGTCGTGACGATCATCCTGTCCATCGGCGTGACCGCCATGAGCAAGCGTCAGGCACTTATCCGCAAGCTGACCGCCGTCGAGACGCTCGGCTGCACGCAGATCATCTGCTCGGATAAGACCGGCACCCTGACCCAGAACAAAATGACCGTCGTCGATCACTACGGCGACGATGAAAAGCTGATCGCAACGGCGATGGCGCTTTGCTGCGACGCCGAGATCGACCAGAAGGGCGTCGTGACCGGCGAGCCGACCGAGGCTGCGCTCGTTGCCTATGCCGATGCGCTGTCCATGCGCAAATATGACCTTGTTGCCGCGAATCCCCGCGTGGGCGAAGCGCCCTTCGATTCCGGCCGCAAGATGATGTCGACCATCCACAAGACCGCCGACGGTATCGTGCAGTATACCAAGGGCGCGCCGGACGTCGTGCTGGGTTTGTGCACGCATGCGCGCATCGGCGGCGAGATCGTTCCCATGACCGACGAAATCCGCGCTGCGATCGCGGCTGACAACAAGCGTATGGCGGACAAGGCGCTGCGTGTGCTGGCGGTCTCCATGCGCACCTATGATGCCGTTCCCGGCAGCTTTGAACCGTCTGCCCTTGAAAAAGAGCTCGTATTCATCGGCTTG
>CADAGA010000226.1 GCA_902787275.1 Oscillospiraceae bacterium
CGGATATGCGGTCTGTGACGATCATTACACCACGACCTCCACGGAGCTGCATTCCGACAAGCAGATCAGAGCGTCGCACGCCTATATCTCTGCCGAGGAATGGAAGGACACCTACGCGCCGAGCAAGGACGCCGAGGCCAGACAGGACGGCGGCAATTATGCGTGGAAGCACGCAAAGCTCGCCATGCGCGGACTTTATGTGCTCGGGCCCGTTGACGGGATGGATCCGCTCGCCGCGTCCGACGTCGTGCTCTCGCCGATCCAGAGCGACGCGGCCAATGAGGACGGCAAGATCGTGACGCGTCTGCCGAGGGGATGCCGTGATCTGCTCGGCGACAACGCCGCGTCCCGCGCGTTCCATTCGATCCAGGATATCAAGTATCCCTATAACGAAACCGCGCAGAACCTTTCTTATCCGGCGCTCGGACAGCTCGGGCAGACGTCGGTCGAAGCGTCTGATCCGCTGTATCTGTATCTGAGCGAGGGTGTTCACAAGCCGAAGTATATCTCCTCCGTGACGGTCGGCACCTACACCGAAGCGCGGTATAAAAACGAGAACCCGGACGCAGGCTCGACAGCGGTCAATTATATGAATTCCATCTCCGAGGATATCGCGTGGCGAAGCGCTCTGGCCGGTTCCAACAGCGGGATCGTTCCCACCAATCTGCTCGCTGCCGAGGGGGAAGCGTGGAATACCGTGATCTACTCGGAGGAAACCGGCCTGGCGGACACGGAGTATGCGCCGAACTGCAGCTATATCGGCATTTCCAGAACGGATGATCCCGCCAAGGCGATCACCGGAACGCTTCTGGTGAAAAAAGAAGCGGTGGAACCGGGCAGCGCTCCCATCACGCAGATCGTTGTGGGCGGTACGTCCAGCGTTGTGACCTCCGGCTCCGGTACGGGCACGACCTATTATCTCGCGCAGGGGGCAAACAGCATCCCCCTGAAGGACGGAGACTATTATCTCTATTATTCCTACAATCCCGCCGCCATCCCGGGTGTTCCCGTTACGGAGATCACCGCTGACAGCGACCCTTATGTCGGCGGTATGTCCTCAACGCTTTCCGCCAACGAGCGCGGGAAGGAAGCGGCGCTGTTCGGCAACGCGAATGTCGAGAGCTTCATCCACATGAAGTATGATTATACGCAGGGCTCGCTTTACAACGCGTTCTATGTCGGGACCGGCGACAGTCTGAGCGCCGCGTATCTCGATCTGCTCTCGCAGGGCGCGGTAGAAGCCGCTCCCGTGGATATCAATCAGGGCGCGGGCGGCGCGGTCGTGCTGGGTTGGCGCACGATGGCGGCGACGGACGAGGACTTTGCGCTGCATGAGCGCAATAAGGGCAAAACGTCCGACCCTCTGCGCGAGGCGATCCGGGACGTGATTCTGACCGTGGACGAGCCCTGTCAGGATACGCTGATCCACAACGGCGTGGTTTATAAGCCCGTCAGCAAAAAGAGTCTCAACGCCGGCGTCGAGGGCAAAGAGATTTATCTGTACGCCTGTTCGGATTATGATACATGGGCATACAATCTCGGAAAACCCGCCTCCGAGCAGCTTCGTGTCCCGTCTCTTTATTCCGATTTTGCTTCGCCGCTGTCCCGCATCGGATTGGCCAAGGGGGATCGGGTCCCCTATAACACCAAGATGGCGGGAGCGGAAAATGACGCGGACCTTGTCGTTTGGGAGAACGTGCTGACCACGGACAGAAAGCCGCTCGATCTGAATTACGGTGCGATCCTGACCACGTCTGACGGCCTGAAGCTGCTGGAAAACAGAGTTTATCTCTTCGTGCATCGTTACGACAACGTCACAAAGAGAGGCGCGGAGATCACCGGCGGCTTTGCCGCGGACACGGAAACCGTCGGTCCGCTGCAGGGAAAATTTGAGATGTAAGCAGGTGGAAGCTACTATGAAAATCAAACGGCTGTTTTGTACAATATTGACGGCTGTGATGATGCTGTCCATGTTTGCGGCTTTCCCGAAGGATGCTTTTGCCGAGGATACGGTTTCGGTGGTGCGGTCGACTGCGACGCCGACACGGGTCTACTATGACGTCAAGGTTACCGTCAAGGTCACCGAGGACGCCGACGGCTGGAACGACGCCTGGATCGGGATCAATCATATGTATAAGGGCGGCGTGACCGACACCCAGAAGATCACCGGCCTGAAAAGCAGCTTTGACGACAAGAGCGAGTTTTCCGTCGAGCAGAACGGCTGGCTCTTCCCGACCTCCGTCGACGTCTATACGGATTTCGGCGGAGGCGCGTCCTGGCGCAGCTTTCAGGCAGACGTGACGGTCTACGTCAACGGCGTCAACGTCGCCTCCAAGCATATTTCGGCGAAGTCCTCCGCGTTCAGCAGCTCCAAAGCAACCAACACGATCTCGATCGACGAGTCAAAGTATCCTTACCCGAAGAAGGTCTACGCGGACGGCATTCCCGAGGTCGCTCTGCTCGAGGACGGTTCGTACGTCAGCCAGGGCTTCGTCTCGATGGTCGATCAGTACGGCTCGTCTTATGAGAGCAGCGACGTCCAGTTTTCCGACGCCGAAGGCTCGGACCTCGGACTGCTCTACCCAAAGCGCGCGTCCAAGACCGTTGACGGCAAAAAAGCGGAGTACTTCCAATATAAGATCGTCCTGATCATGAACAGAGACGATGACAAGAAGCTCGACTATGTCATCACGATCCCCACGGCCAACAGCGTGCATTCTGTCGTGAAAGCCGGTTTTTCCGTGCAGTATAAATGCCAGCACAAGGTCGACGTCGTGTTTGACGGTGAAGTTTACGATACCAGAACCGGCGTGGCGGACGATGAGATCATACTGGACTATCCCGATCTGATTTCCGACGGCTTTGATCTCGAATGGTCGCTGGAGGGCGGCGGACTGCTGGACGCCGGCAATCCCGACGAACCCGTATATGCCTTCGGTTCTGCGGACGGGACGCTCACCGCAAAGCTTGTGCCGTATTCATTCACCGTCGTCTTCGACGGCAACGGATCCACGCGAGGCACGATGGCTTCCAAGATCCAGCGCGTCGGAACCGCTTATACGCTGCCCGGAAACACGTTCACAAAAACGGGTTATGAGTTCGTGGAGTGGAACACCAGCCCCGACGGTTCGGGAGACGCTTATGCCAACAAGGGCTCTGTCCAGAACCTCTCGACCGAGAAGAACGACACCGTGACGCTGTACGCGCAGTGGAAGGTCAAGACCTATACCGTCACATTCGTCAATAAAGTGACCGGCGAGCGGATCAAGCAAACGGTGGAATATGATCAGGCCGCCGAGGCTCCGGAGATCGAGCCGGTGCCGATCGACGAAAACAATCATTCGGTGTTCTCCCGGTGGAACAAAGAATTTACCAATATCAAAAGCAATATCACCGTTACCTCCGTTCATGTGACGGAGCCTCACGAGTTTGTGGATGAGGGCGACGAGCATTATTGTTCTGTCTGCGGTTACGGCAAAACCGACGCCGCGATGACGGCCTCGGCCATCGGGAACGGCAGGATCTTCTGGCGGTCGTCGCGATCGTCGCGGTCGCCGTGATCAGCAAAAGAAAGAAAAAGAACACAGAGATTCCTTCGGAAGGCGATACAGGAGATGATCAGGAATGAATTATAACATCGAAATCATCTGCAACAGTCTGCTCTGTCTCGGAGCGTTGGCCGGCTTTCTCTATTCGCTGATCAAATTCTTCAAGCCCAAGAAGGCGATGTACAAAAAGATGGTCGGCTGCGCCTTGGGGTGTTTGTTCATGGAACGCCTGTATGAGATCGTGCAGTATGTGATCGTCGGAGATCTGCCGCAGACGTTTCA
>CADAGA010000227.1 GCA_902787275.1 Oscillospiraceae bacterium
GTTGGCGAACGTCTCGACGTTGTTTTCGGTGGTGGGCTTAGCAAACAGACCCTTGACTGCCGGATAAGGCGGTCTCGGTCTGGGCTCGCCGCGGTTGCCCTCGATGGAGGTCATCAGCGCCGTCTCCTCGCCGCAGACGAACGCGCCCGCGCCCAGACGGATGTGCAGATCGAAATCAAAGCCGGAATCGAAGATGTTCTTGCCCAGCAGGCCGTATTCCTTCGCCTGCTTGATCGCCAGCTCCAGACGCTTGACCGCGATCGGATACTCCGCGCGGACGTAAACGTAACCCTGCGTCGCGCCGGTCGCGTAGCCGCAGATGGTCATCGCTTCGATGATGCAGTGCGGGTCGCCCTCGAGCACGGAACGATCCATGAACGCGCCGGGGTCGCCTTCGTCGGCGTTGCAGACGACGTATTTCTGGTCGGCCTGGTTGGCCGCCGTGAAGCTCCACTTCAGACCGGTCGGGAATCCGCCGCCGCCTCTGCCGCGCAGACCGGAATCCTTCATGACCTGGATGACGTCGGCAGGCGTCATTTCGGTGAGCACCTTGCCCAGAGCGGCATAACCGTCCATGGCGATGTACTCGTCGATGCTTTCGGGGTTGATCACGCCGCAGTTGCGCAGCGCGACGCGCTTCTGCGACTTGTAGAAAACGGTGTCGCTGAGCGCAACGGCTTTGACTTCCTCTTTGACGTTCTCGCCCACGTCGTTGTACACCAGACGCTCAACGACGCGTCCCTTGAGCAGATGCTCCGAGACGATCTCGGCAACGTCGTCCTTCTGCACATGGCTGTAGAACGTGCCGTCGGGATAGATGATGACCACGGGGCCAAGCGCGCACAGGCCGAAGCAGCCTGTTTTCACGATCTTGACTTCTTCACCAAGACCGTTCTTTTGCAGCTCATCCTCAAAGGCGGTGATCAAGCCCGCACTTCCGGAGGAGGTACATCCCGTACCGCCGCAAATCAATACCTGGGAACGAATCATTTTTTTACCTCCGTTAAGCGTTCATAGCGCTGATTGTGTATTCTCCGATGACCTTGCCGCCCTTGAGGTGCTTTTCCACCACTTCGTCAGCCTTTTCAGCGGTCATTTTGACGTAAGTAACCTTTTCCTTGCCTGCTTCGTACACTTCGACGACGGGCTCAAACTGGCAGATGCCGATGCAGCCGGTCTGCGTGACGGTCACCTTGTCGGCAAGTCCCTGCGCGGAAACCTGCTCCACAAAGCGGTTGAGCACGGGTCTTGCGCCTGCCGCGATGCCGCAGGTCGCCATGCCGACGACCACACGGATGTCGCCGCTGCCTTCGCGCAGGACAACCTTGTCCTTCATTCTTTCGCGGATCGCCGCAAGTTCAGCCAATGATTTCATAGTCGTATATTCCTTTCTGTCAAAAATTACTGTCTATTGAAACCGGCGTACTCTTCGAGAAGAGACTGCCGGATCCAGTCGAGCACTTCAAAACTGTCCAGCGGAACGTCGCCGAGGACCGCGCGCATTTCGGCGGTGTCCAGCTCGACGGCGTCGGCGCCGCGGCGGTGGCAGAAATGCCAGTCCACGTCCGGTGCGCCCTGAATGAGCGTGCAGACCGTGGAGACCACGTCTCCGAGCGGGGTAAAGTCCAGATGGTTCTTGAAAAACTGCGCGCGGACCGTCGTGCCGTGCGACGAGGGGTCGTCCAGCTCGCTGACCGATTCGATCGAGAAGCTGCCGCCGGTCTGCTCCGCGGCGAGCTTCAGAAGCGGGATGCCCATCCCGACGCTGCGCGTCGTGCGCGTCGTGTAAAAGGGATCGGTCACGCCCCGCACCACGTCGGCCGTCATGCCGCAGCCGTCGTCCGTGATCGAAAGAGAAAGCGTTTCGTCCGTTTCGTCCAGCGTCACGCCGATATGCGACGCGCCCGCTTTGATCGAATTCTGCGCAATATCCAGTATGTTCAGTGACAATTCCTTCATCGGATCGTCCTCACGTGAGTTTTTCAAACAGGCGCTGCCGCACCAGATCGCCGCTGTACGGTTCGTCCTCGAGCTCGAAATAAGCCTGCTTGTCGCGGATGTCCCACAGGAAATGCGCGTCCGAGGAGGTCACGAGCAGCTTGTCCCGCAGGTTGGGGTACCGCTCGAGATACGCCGCCTCGTTCTGCGCGTCGTGGAACTCGGCGCAGCGATACGCCGGCTCGTCCGGAAAGACGCCCAGCACCGCGATCACGCCGTTGGCCTCACGGTCGACGTGCGCCGGATAGCAGACGCCGCCCATCTCGCGGCAAAGCGCCGTCCCCTGCTCGATGGTGAGCATGGTCGCGTTCGACAGCAGATACGGATCGCTGCCGATCGGCTCGTCCTGCGCGTTGAGGATCCACTGTTCGCCGAAAATATCGGTTCGGTTTTCGATCTGCACGCGCTGTCTGCCGACGGCTTCGTCGAACGCCATCGCTTTTTCGAGCGTCGGGAACAGGCACACGAGGTGAATGTCCTCCGCCGTCGTCAGCTCCATCCCCGCGACGGGGATCAGGCCGTTCTTTTTGGCGGCTTCATAGAACGCCGGGCACGACGATATTCAGCCCCGCCAGCACAGCCATGCCGGCGATATTGTTGGGCGTCATATCGTTATCGGCACAAGGCGACAGGCACGAGTGGACGTGCAGATCGTAGTAGTACCGGTGCATATCAGACGGTTTTCGCGAGCAGCACAGCCGTCTCGTAGATCGGCCTTGCGCTCTGCAGGATGTTGACGCCCTTGGCCTCGGCGGTGTCGAGCACGCTCTGCTCGGGCTTTACGCCCTCGGCGAGCACGATGCAGGACACGTCCGCCAGCGCGGCCACGGCGACGATGTTGACGTTGGTCATGATCGTGATCCAGACGTTGTCCGCCTCGGCGCGTCCCATGACCCAGCTCAGGAGATCGCCGACGTACGCGCCGCAGATCTCTCGGTCCGGCTGCGGACACGTCAGGGCGCAGAATCCGTCAAGACCCGCTAATGTCTGTACGGTCATCGGTATGCTCTCCTCTTGATTTATCGGTGATGTATTTGCGGATAAAATCCTTGTAGGCAATGATGCAGTCGTTGATATCGGCCGTGCCGCGCACGACGTCCTCCGCGAATGCGCGGCAGGTCGGCGCGCCGCAGGAACCGCAGTCGATCCCCGGCAGGCTCTCGCGGATCTGCTGGATCTTCATCATCATGCGCATCGACTCGCCGAAGCTCTTGCCGAGACGGTTGATGTTGACGTATTCCGCCGGTTCCGCCAGCACGTCGTCCGGAATGTAGGACTCCTCTGCCGGAACGGAATTGAGCGACACCGGCATATACCGGCGCAGCGCCTTCAGGCGGTTCTTGGCCACGTACGGGTTTTCGATCGTCAGCACGCCGCCGACGCAGCCGCCCGTACAGGCGTTCAGCTCCACAAAATCGACCGGCGGTATGCTGCCGTTTTCGATTTTTTCCAGGACCTCGTTGACGTTGTGGATGCCGTCAACGGCGATATTGTTGTCGCTGAGCAGCGCCGACGTTTCGCCGCCGCTCGAGGCCCAGCCCAGACCGATCATACCGGACATCGTGGCGACGGTCGGGGCGTCGATATGCTTCATGACGTTCAGCAGCTGAAAATAGATCTCGTTGATGGACAGCACCACGTCGACCTGACTTTCATAGCTGCCGCACTGGTTTTTGATATAGCTGGCTTTGGCGGCGCAGGGAGAGATAAAGCAGACGCCGATCTCCTCCGGCGACAGCTCCGGATGCTCCCGCAGCGCACGCTCGCGCGCCATCTGCGCCGCGACCTCAACGGGCGGCTTGATGGGCAGGAGGTTGTCGCGCAGCGACGGGAACCGCAGCAGGATCAGCCGCTCCACGACCGGGCACGCGTTGCCGATGACCGGCTTTTTGATGCCCCGCGTCTTGAGATAGCGGCGCGTGTAGGCGCTCACCAGCTCCGCCGCGCACGAGACCTCGAATACGTCGTCGAAGCCGATGTCCAGAAGTCCCTGCAGCACGAAGTCCACGTCGTCCAGGCCGCTGAACTGCGCCATCAGCGACGGCGCGGGCAGCGCGATCTTCCACTTGAACGCCTCGATCTGCGAAAACGTGCCGCAGACGGCTTTCTTGGCGTTGTTGGTGCAGTGGCGCACGCATTCGCCGCAGTCGATACAGCGGCTGCCGTCGATCTGCGCGCAGCCGTCGTGGACGCGGATCGCCTCGGTGGGGCAATACTTCATGCACGTCGTGCATCCCGTACAGCGCTCGGCATCCAGAGAAACCGAATGGATATACTCTTTCATGACTTCGGCTCCTCCCTCCGAATTGGCTTTACAGATTGACGCGCATCGTGATCGTCGTACCGACGCCGACCTGTGATTCGATCTGCATGTCGTCGGTGTATCGCTTCATGTTCGGCAGACCCATGCCGGCGCCGAAGCCGAGCGAGCGGATATTGTCCGGAGCCGTGGAGAAGCCCTCCTGCATGGCCTGTTCGATATCCGCGATGCCGGGACCCTTGTCGCGCAGAATGATCTCCACGCAGTCCTCATGGATCAGCACTTCCGCTTCGCCGCCGCCCGCATGGATGACCATGTTGATCTCGCCCTCGTACATCGCGATCGAGACGCGGCGGATCGTTTCGGGGTCCAGACCGAGACGGCGCAGCACTTTTTTGACCTGAACGGACGCCTGTCCGGCAGAAGTGAAGTTGTCGCCGTCCACGGAATACGTAAACTTCAGCGGCTCACTCATTCACTTCACCGTTTCCTTTCAGACCGGCAGCGTACAGCTTGCCGCATGCTTCGTACATCCGCAGCGGCGTCGTCAGCACGGTCAGTCCGTTCTCTTCTGCGAATTCGATCATCTGAGCGGAGGGCTGCTTGGAACGCACGAAAATGATACAGATCATGTCCATCATGACGGCGGTGCGGATCACCTGCGGATTGACCAGTCCCGTCAGCAGAACGGCCTGGTTCTTCACGTAGGCCAGCACGTCGCTCATCATGTCGCTGCCGCACGCGGACAGGATATCCCTGTCCATCTCGTCGCCGCAGAGCACGGCCGCGCCCAGAAGGTCGCGGATCTCACTGATTTTCATCTCGTTTACCCTCTCGCTTCAATCAATCGGTATACTTTGCAAGGATATCTGCGACCTGGTCGGGCGTCGTCTTGCCGTACACGTCGTCGTTGACGGTGAATACGGGCGCCAGACCGCACGCGCCGATGCAGCGGCACGCCTCGACGGAGAACTTGCCGTCCTCGGTGCATTCGCCGGGCTCGATGCCGAGCTGCTCGCAGATCTTGTTCAGAACGTCCTGCGAACCCTTCACGTAGCACGCGGTGCCGAGGCACACGGAGACATTGTATTTGCCCTTCGGAGAGAGCGCGAACTGCGCATAGAACGTTGCCACGCCGTAGACCTTCTCAAGCGGGACGCCCATGCCCTCCGCGATGATCGCCTGCACCTCGATCGGCAGGTAACCGTAGATCGCCTGCGCCTGCTGCATGACGTGCATCAGGCGGCTGTTGTCTCCCTTGCACTCGGCGATGATGCTCTGCAGCTGCGCTTCCTGCTCCGGAGTACCTTTGAAAGGCATCTTGCTGATTTTCTTTTGCATTTTCGGATTTCCTCCCTTTGGGTAGTTCAGTTGGTTTTCTCTCAAACAGAAACCCGTGTTCACACACGATAACATTATAACATACAATTATCAATAAATCTACACTATTTTCAAACCTTTTTCATGTTTTTTTCAGAAAAAAACGGCCGCAGTCGGGATTCCGGCTGCGGCAGAGAGAAAACGGGGTGAAAGAACGATCAGAACAGTCCGCTGATGACGCCGTTTGCGTCGACGTCGATCTTCTCGGCGGCAGGCACGCGCGGCAGACCCGGCATGGTCATGATGTCGCCGGTCAGCACGACGATGAAGCCCGCGCCCGCGGAGACCTTGACTTCCTTGATCG
>CADAGA010000228.1 GCA_902787275.1 Oscillospiraceae bacterium
GATGCCGACGATCGCGGCGATGCCGAAGTCGATCTTGACGACGTCCCAGATAAAACGCTGACCGTAACCGTTGATGTTGAACGAATTGGACCAGTCGTTGAACAGATAGGCGATGGTTTCCTTGGTGCCGACGTAGTTGTAGCTGCGGAATACGTTGTTTTCCCTGCGCTTCTCTTCCGCTGCATCGATGAGCGCGGCAGAGGGCTTGGAATTATGCTCCGACATTGGTCGCCACCTCCCATTCCGTAATATAGACGATCAGCTCGTCCGTGTACGTATGCCCGTCGTATTCGAGCGTCATCGTGATGGTGACGGGGTCTTTGCACACTTGATCCACGTTCATCACGCCGTCTTCGTCGAAGGATACCACGTTCGCGACGGACGGGGTGAATGTCAGCGTGTAGTCCGCCTTGGTCGCGGCCGCGTCGACCTTGACCTCGGCAGGCAGCGCCTTCATATCGCCGGGATTCACGGCGATGGCACGCTCCAGGAAGCGTGCGCCGAAGTGCTTGATATCCATGTGCAGTGTCGTGCCGTACGGCAGCGTGATCGCCGCTTCGCGCGCGCGAAGCAGTGCTGCGGCGTCGTCCGTCAGCCGGACGTTCGTCGTGACCAGAAGATCGCGCTCGATCTCGCAGGAAAGCAGCTGATCGCTCACACGGTCGATTGTGAAGCGCATGGTGATGCTCTGCGGTTCGATCTGCGTGTCGGAGAGTGCGGCAACAGGGGACAGCTCCTCGGCGATCTTGCCGCAGACCTCGCTTTCCGCCATCGCCTTCGCGTCCGCGGATTTCGGATCGACGATCAGCGTGATGAAATACCGGTCGTCGTCCTTGACGGTGCCGTCGTCCTGCGGATGACCCTGCTCGGCGGTGAAGTCAAGCACGTCTTGCACCGTGATGCCCAGAAGCGGCACGTCCGGAGCGTCCTTCAGAAGCACGTCGCTGACGCTCGGGTACAGCGGCGCGATCTTTTCGGCAGCGTGATCGCGGATATAGCGGATGGCAGCGGCGTCGGGTTCGGCAAACGGCAGTTCCCATTCGCCGTCAAGCCGCACGTCGGTGTGCCAGCTGCCTTCCACGTCGTCGGCAGCAATCGCCGCGTCGTACAGGCGCTGCACGTAGGCGTACGCCTCGTCCTTGTCGGTCGGCAGTGCGGTCACGGAAGGCTGCGCGGGCAGCTCCGGCATCGTGAATTTCGGTTTGCTGATCTCCTTTTTCGCGTAAAGCGTGACGCAGAAGAAGCAGATGCCGATGAGCACGGCGATGATCAGCGCGCCGAAGAGGATGGTTTTGCGGTTGGCGTTATTGTGGCTCACAGCTCTTTGCCCTCCTCTTCTGCCTTAAGCGCCTCTTCAAGCGCTTTCAGGCGTTCTTCGCGTTCTTCGTCGCTTTCAAAGATCGGCAGCGGCAGAGAATCGAGATCGACCTCGCCTGCGCGGACCTTTTTCAGCAGCTCCTTGCGTTTGAGGTCATTTTCTCTGTACGTCGGCTCGATGCCATTTTTCAGCAGTGCGCGGTTGAGGAAGAAGAGCGCGAGAAATGCGGCGGCCATCACCAGCGCGCCGAAGCCGAGAACAGGAGCGGAATACGCGCTTTCCGGCGTCGTGAAATAGAGGACGACGACGGCGATCTGCGTCAGGCAAGCGAGGATCGCGCCGACCAGCGAACCGTTCCGCTGGTGCTTCGTGGTGCCCGTCAGATTCAAAAAGCCGAGCATGTAGATCACAAAGAGTGCGACGTCCAGCACGGCGAGCAGCAGGAGCATCGCGATCGGGACGACAGCCGCGACCGTCGCACGGGAAACGAGCGCGCTCGTCAGCAGCTGCGGGATCTTTAAAAGCAGACCGTTCTGGAACGCGCCGATCAGACCGATCAGCCCTGCCGAGAGCGTTTCATGGAAGAACGGCAGCTCGTACTTCGCCCCGCCGAACGGGATCAGGGTCGTGGCGGCGACGACGAAAAGAACGATCATACGCGCGATCTGCAGCTTGCCGCCGATAAAATTCGCCTTGATGCGGGCGATCACCATGCGTGCCACGGCGGATTCCAGCTCCGTGCGCTTGGCGTCAAGCGTCAGACCGGCTTCCTGCGTGTAGTACATGATGTTTACGCCGCAATGCTTGCAGTTGGGACGGAGATCGTAGAAGGGGATCTCGCCCCCGCATTTCGGACAATGCATAGATTCACCTCCGCAAAGGATGATAGATGTTACCGGGCGTCAAAGGGTCTTGCAAACAGGTTGACCAGATGCAGCAGGAAGTACAAAAAGTCGCGCTTGGCGCGGTCGTTGCAGCAGAGCGGATTCTCCGCGACCGCCTTCAGACGGCTCTCACCGAACAGATTTGCGGGCACCTGGGAAATGAAATGCTCCGGCTTTTCGATGCCCAGCGCATACAGCGCGATCGCGGAAACGTCGCGGTTGTGCGCTTCTTCGCCGATGTGCATCTTGTTCACGGAGTGGCCGGCGACCGCCAGAACGGCAGAGCTTTCCTCCGGCGTCTGTCCGCCGTGACCGTTTGTTGTTTCGCCGTGATCCGCAACGACCATGAACAGGCTGTTGCGCATCAGATCCTGCTCGTCGATCGCGTCGTAGATGTCGCCCAGGAAAACGTCCATATCCTCGACGGCGGCGTAGTATTCGTCGCTGAAGCCGCCGTAGGTATGCGCGGCGTGGTCGACGTTGTCCAGCTGCACGAACATCAGCTTCGGCACGTTGCCGCGGCGGAAGTAGGACACGATGGATTCCGTCACGAGCGCGTCGGAGAGGCGGGTGACTTTATGTACGTGCAGATCATTTTCGATGATGCCGTAATTGATGTTGCCCCAGTGGCAGAAGGAGACGAGCTTTTCCTTCGGGAACGCCTGACGCGCATAGTAGAAGATGGACTTATACTCCGTGTCGGACGCCTTGCGCTGCTTTTTGCCGGTGACGTCGTTGTCGAGACCGTGCATATCGTAGCTGACTCCCGTGAGGATGGAGCCCCAGTTCTGCGCGCTGACGGTCACGTATTCGGTGACGGCGGTGTGCGTATAGGCGTTTTGCTCGAAAATACGGTCGAAGTTGGGCGTTTCGCATTTCTCGAACGCCGCGCCGGCGCCGTCGATGCCGATGATAAAGACGTGTTCATACGCGCCGAAGCTGTCGAAGGTTTCTTCGGCGAACGCCGTGCCCATGCAGCAGAAGGCGAGCAGCAGCGCAAGAATGAGAGACAGTGTTTTTTTCATGGTATCAGATCCTCCTTAAATAAATGCCGTGCAAAGTGTGCACATCCATGCCAGAGCCGAAACGATCGCGTCGAGCGGGTCCCTGTGCAGCGGCCGCATTTCGCCGCGCACGTCGGTGAACGCGTTTGCGGGAATGCGCGCAGTCATGCTGTTCGGACGGTCGACACCGAGCGCGTAGAGCGTCATGGCGGCGATATCGCGGTTTCTCGTCGTCGCGTCCAGCTTGCCGCCGGGGACGACGGTTTTGCCGCTGAGAGCG
>CADAGA010000229.1 GCA_902787275.1 Oscillospiraceae bacterium
CGGCGTCGTTCCGAAGCCGGATCGAAACGGTCTGCCAAAGGCCGATCCTGCACACGCTGACGGACGTGGAGCCCATCGGGCCGAAGAAGCTCCTTGATCTGCTGATTGTCGCACCGTGTACGGGAAACACGCTCGGCAAGCTCGCGAACGGCATCACGGATACCTGCGTGACGCTCGCCGCAAAGGCGCATCTGCGAAACAGCCGTCCGCTGCTGCTGGCTGTTTCGACGAACGACGCGCTCGGCGCATCGGCGCAGAACATCGGTCGCCTGCTCACGGCGAAGCACGTATTTTTTGTCCCCATGGGACAGGACGATCCGCTGCACAAGACCAACTCCGTCGTCGCAGACTTCAGCCGTCTGCCCGATGCTGCCGACGCCGCACTACGCGACGAGCAGCTCCAGCCGCTGCTGGTCTGACAGAGAACGCAAACTGCCGCATCCGGAATCCTCTCCGAATACGGCAGTTTTTTCGTCAGATTTGAGTATTGTCGTTGTACCAGTGCACATAATAATACCAATTTAGCATAATAATTATGCTGATTTTTGTAATTATGTGGTTATACTTCACAAAAGCAGTTGCAAATAAAGAATCTTTATGATAAAATTACGACGACAAGCGAAGGGAAACCTCACGCAAATTCCATTATCTTGCAATCTTAAAAACAGGAGTTGAACGTATGAGAATCAGAAAGCAGGCGCTCGGTGATCGCAACATCATCGGCGAAAAAGTGGAACAGCAGCGCAAGTCGATGGGCATGAAGCAGAAGGATCTGCTGACGCAGCTGCAGATCAAGGGAATCGACCTCAATGCTTCCGGTCTTTCCAAACTTGAGGGACAGCTTCGTTCCGTTTCGGATTACGAACTGAAGGCGCTCGCCGACGTGCTGGCCGTTTCCGTCAATTGGCTGCTCGGCCTTGAGTAAGGTGTTCCAATGAAATAAACCCGTCCTGTCGGACGGGCTTTTTCATGTCTGCAAATCCTTTATTCTGCGCGCTTCAAGCGGATTTCGATCGTCTCCCCTGCCTGCGTCTGCATGCAGATCTCGCCGCAGATCTCGCACTGCGATCCGTCGCCGCGCGTTACGAGCGCATTCGGGAACGGATTCTCCATGCGCAGCAGACCGCCCTTTTCGCTGACGATCCGCACGCCGTCGACGGTGCCGTCGGTCCGCCTTGCGGACACAAGGAACGCACCGTCCGCACGCAGCGTTTCAAACGACGCGTCCGATCTCCACACGGGGAACAAACGGATCACGCCGCCGACGCTTTGCAGCAGCATCTCGTTCACGGTCGTCATCGTCATCGTATTGTGCTCAATGCCGCCGCCCGCATGGTCGAACAGACCGTTGGGCAGGCGGTATTTTTTGATGTGCCGCCGCAGCGCGCGGCGCAGTACGGACTCGGGCATACCGATGCGCGCACCGGCAGGCAGATAGGAATTCGCTCCGTTGTCGTCGAGCGAACGATCCTCGACCGTGTACGTATTGCGCGCGACCTGCAGAAGGTGCGCGTCACTGCCGAGGTGCACCTGCCCCGCCGGGAAAACGTGCTGGATGCACAGCGTATTGTCGCGCTTCCAGTCGCGGCCGCGTTCGGTGTAGCGGAACACTTCTTTGCCTTTGCGTCTGAACGTCGGGAACGGGCTGAGCTTTTCCGCGATCGACCGCCACGTCCGCGCGCTGTCGCCGTCTGTGCCGAGCGCGTCCGCCATCTCCGCAGCCGCAGGGAAAAGCATGCGCAAAAGTCCCAGCGTCAGCAGGTTGTTCGTGTCTGTCGAGAAATCGTCCGCGCAGCCGGACTTGAAATCCATCCAATAGAACGGCACCTCATGGATCGCGTCATTTTTGATCTGGTAACGCCCGTCCTCAAAGACAGCATAATCCTCGAAAAACTGCGCCACGGCGCGCAGGTACGGGTAAACGCGCTCGGCATAGCCGAGATCGCGCGTCGCGTTCCAGCGCAGGATCATAATGACCGCGCCGTACGCCGCATCGCTCTTCTGTCCGAGGAACAGCTCGTTATGTTCCAGCGAGGGCGCGCGCGACGTGTTCAGTCCCTTCGGTCCGATCCCGACGGGATAAAAGATCCCGCGGCAGCCGAGAAACTCCCGCGCGTTGCGCTCGCCTTCCGGCATAAAGTCGAGAAGCGGCGCTTCGTAGCCGTCAGACAGCTCCGGCCGGTTTGCCGCAAACACGCCGTAAAACGGCGCCTGATAGTTGTAGTTCAGGTGATAGTCCCCATGCCACGGCACGTCGTCCGAACAGATGAAATTGCCGAACAGTCCGGGCGGGAACGACGAATGTCCGCAGCAGCACGCGAGTGCGTACTGGTCGGCGTACCACTGCTCCTCCAGCAGTTCGTCCGCAAGCGATACGGACGACTTGCTCCAGAAAGCCTGCCACCACGCGTCGTGCGCACGCCGCAGCTCGACGGCGTCCGCCTGCTGCGCGAGCGCGCATGCCTGCGTGCGGTAATCCGGCGCGTTATGGTTCGATACGACCGCGAGCACGAACGTCTGCGTGCGCAGATCGCCGCGCGTCTGCGGCTCTTTTTCCTCAAGCACGGCGCAGACCGCGCTCGGGAACAGCAGCGTTTCCCCGCAAAAACTACGTTCGATCACGCTTCCGCACGCCGATCGCTCCTGCTTTACCTCGCTGCCAGCGCCCTGCGCCGCCGTCAGCCGCAGCTCGACCGGCGGCGTGGAGAGCGGACTCTCCACACGGAAAACAGCGACGTTTTGCGGTGCGACGAACAGCTGCCAATGCACTTCACCGCAGCTTGCCGAGATCAAGCCCTCGTCCAGGCGCTGTTCGATCACCGACGCACGCGGGCGCGCGCCGGTCATTTCGACCGTGCCGACCGTCTTGATCCCACCGTCCGTATTGTTGCCGGGCTCCGCCTTCCAAAAATCGATCTTGCCGACGTGGAACGTCAGTATATCTGGATTGTTTCCCATCATCAGGCACAGATCGCCGTTGCCGCAGAATGCGCCGGACGGCAAAAAGTGCTTTGCGCGTTTCGGTTTTCCGCGCAGAACCATCGTATGTGCCATATCGTTACCTGCCGATCTCCCTGCAAATCTTTTGATGCGCCTCGTACGTCGGCGAATAGTAGTAGTTTCCGTCCGTATCCGTGACGAAATACAGATCGTCCGTGTCCGCCGGATACAGCGCCGCCGCGATCGCGTCGCTGCCGGGATTGCAGATCGCCCCCAGCGGCAGACCGTCGATGCGGTACGTGTAGTACAGATCGGCATACTTCTCGTAAACCGCGTCATCCGAGCCGTCCGGACACAGGTACGGCATCACGGCGTTTTCCAGATAATAATACGTCACGTCGCACTGCAGCCGCATCCCGCGCTCCAGACGGTTGTGCAGCACAGCCGACACCTTCGGCATCTCGGACGGCACGCCGGCCTCCGTCTGAATGATCGACGCGAGCGTCAGCACCTCGTCCGTCGTCATCCCCAATTCCTG
>CADAGA010000230.1 GCA_902787275.1 Oscillospiraceae bacterium
TCGCACTCTTCCCGTGGAGATCCGTGTGCCGGTCAATGAGCAGTCCGAGCTTCGCACGGAAGAAGAGTATGATCTGTTCGTTGACGTGTCCGACCCCGAAGCGCTCTCCATTGAGGTCGACGGCAAGGACCTGTATGCCACGGCGCTCAGATCCGCCGCCGCTCCCGTCACAGTCAGCGTCACGCTGAAGTGCGGCGGACATACCTATGAGGCCGAATTGCCGGTCAACATTACGGAAGGAACGGAGGCGACGACGAATGGCTGATAACGAAAGACAGGTTCCGGTCCCCGGTCAGGGGCAGACCGCCGCCGCGGATCCCGGCGACGGCAGAAATATTTTCCGAAGCTACAACTACGTGGGCACAAAAGAGACCGTCGCTTACCTGTTCAACGACTGGTCCAATACCTTCAATATCAGCGGCTATGGCGGCAGATTCATCTGGGACGTGGTCAAGATCGACTTCGGCATCTCCGCCATCGTCGGCCTGTTCACCGGCGTTTGGGACGTGATCAACGACATCTTTATTTCCGCCTTTGTGGATAACACCCGTACCCGCCTCGGCAAGTTCCGCCCCTATCTGGTGCTGCTGCAGATCCCGCTCAGTCTCATCGGTCTGCTGTACTGGTTCATCCCCTATTTCTTCCCCGGAACGGCGGGAACCTACGTGCCGAAGCTGGTATTCTACTACGTATTCAGCGTTCTGACCGAGACGGCCAACACCTTCACGGGCGTCGCGAGAAGCGGATACATGTCCACGATCACGCCGAACCCCACGGAACGTGTGCGTCTGATCACACTCGCCGAGCTGCTGACCGGCTACATGGGCGAGGATATGCCGCGCTATATTTTCGGCTTTATGTACGATATGGTCTCCACGGGCAGATGGAAGATCCCGATGCGCAGTATCTTCATGGGCATGGGCGTCTTCTGCGCGCTGGTGTCCTCGGCGTTCACCTTCTGGTTCTTCCTCGTGTCCAAGGAACGCGTGCCGCAGTCGCTCGAACGGCCGAACATCAAGGAAGGCTTCAAAGCGATCGTCACGAACTATCCCGTGCTGCTGATGTGTCTGTCCGAGTTCCTGCAGGGCTTCGGCGTGGGCACCAGCCAGGACAACTACTGGATCGACGTTTTCGGCGCGAATTCCATGATCAACACGATGAAAGCCCTCGTCAGCGGCATTTCCGGCCCCGTCGGCAGCATCAGCTACGCGTTCGTCGCGCCGCTGCGCCGCCGCTTCTCGTCAAAATTCCTGTGGGTCGGTTCCGATATGTACGGCGACATGGTGACGCTCGCCTTCTTCCTGATCGGCATAACCGGCAAGAACTATCTCAAGCTCACGCCCATGCTGACCGCCTACGGTTTTTCCGAATTCTTCCACAAGCTCCTCTTCGGCGTCAACAAGGTCATCAACGCCGATCTGTGGAACGAAGCGATGGACTACTGCGAGTGGAAGCACGGCTACCGAATGGAAGCGACCACCGGCGTCGCCAAGGGACTCGTCATCAAGCTGCAGGGCGTCTTTATGGGCTCTCTGAACAATTTCGTCATGAAGAAGGTCGGCTACGTGCAGGGTCTGAAGATCGGCACGCAGGATGAGCGCACGAAGAAATGGCTGTTCTATCTGAGCACCGTCGTGCCGCTGGTCACGAGCGCGCTCGGCATCGTGCCGAAGATGCTCTGGCCGATCAACAAGAAAAAACGCGCGCAGATGTATTACGAACTCAGCGAGCGCAGAAGCAAGATGGTCTCCGACTACGTTGCCAGCGTACAGGAAACCGAAGAAGCATAACGTATGAGCAAAACGACATTTTATCTGCTGACCGATACGCACTACGTCTCCCCGCAGATCTGGGTCGAGGGCGATCCGATCAACGGCCGTGAACGCGGCGACCAGATCGCCCTGAAAGCAACGCCGCAGATTCTGGATGCGTTCTTTGAAAAGATCCTCGCGGACGACGAAGCCGACACCGTGATCTTCACGGGCGACAACGTCAACAGCGGCGATCTTGCGTCGCATGAGGAATTCCGCGAACGGCTGACGCGCCTGACCGACGCGGGCAAAAAGGTCTTCGTCATCTCGGCGACGCACGATTACTGCGGCGCGGGCGACGACGAAAACACATTCGGCGCGTGCCGCTACACCGAAACCGGCACCGAGCCGGTCCCGTTCATGCGCAAGGCAGGGCTGTTCGATTTTTACCGCGACTTCGGTCCGAAGCAGGCGATCAGCGTGCACCGCGAGAGCCGCTCCTACGTCGTGCAGCTTTGCGGCGGCGTGCGCCTCGTGATGATCGACGACAACGGCAACGGCCGCAGCCACTGCGGTCTGTTTGCCGACGGCATGGCGTGGCTGAAGGATGAACTGCGCAAGGCAAAGGACGACGGCGACTTCGTGCTGCTCGCCACGCACCATCCGGTGCTGCCGCCGTGGGACGTGTTCCGGCACGTGGCGGATTATGAGCTGTACGGCGGCTACCGCGAGCTGATGGCGCTGATGTGCGAAGAAAATGTGCGCGTCGTCTTTACCGGACACACGCACGTGCAGAACATCCGCAAATTCACCGACGACGCCGGACGTTCCCTCTACGACGTGTCCACGATCGCGATCGCCAACGCCGCAGGCAAAATGCGGCGCGTCACGGTGGACACAGAGGCTGCCACTTGCGATATTCAAAGCATCGGCATCGAGACGCTGCCGGGCGAAACGGAATCCTCCTTTGAGCAGCTCTATTACCTGAACTTCCCCGGCATCGTCGAAAAAATGCTGCCGCTCGGTGCGACCGATTTCGACGCATTCCTGCTTCTTGCGGACTGGATGGTGCCGAAAGAGAAGCTGCAAAAGCACAGGCGGCTGATCCCCTTTGCCTGCCGCAAGCTGCAAAAACTCAGTGTCTCGACGGTCGCAAAGCTCGGCGGATCGTGGAAAACACTCTGCCCCGCACAGCGTACGGCAGCAAAGCAGGAACGCGTGACCGACGTTCTTTTCGGCGTTCTTCGGCACATCTACACCGGCAACGCGCCGTTCCCGCCGGACACGGTCGAAAACGTCGTCGTTTCCGCGCTTGCCGCGCGCGCTGACCGCCTCGTGCGGCGGTTCCGGATCGAAGCCGTGCAGAAGCTGATCCCGCCGGGATCGTCGCTTTGCGAGATGGCGCAGGACTTCCTTTACAATACCCGCACCGGGGACGACGATGCGATCTGTATTTCTTTGCAGGATTAACAGAACAAATATAAAAACAGCGTGTCCGTGATCTCTCACAGGCACGCTGTTCTGTTTCTGTTTTTTGGTTACGAAGCGGCTTTCGTCGTCTTTGCCGCCGCAGCCTTGGTGGTGGACGCCGCAGCCTTGGTGGTGGACGCCGCAGCCTTGGTGGTGGACGCCGCAGCCTTGGTGGTGGACGCCGCAGCCTTGGTGGTGGACGCCGCAGCCTTGGCGGTGGTTGCCGCA
>CADAGA010000231.1 GCA_902787275.1 Oscillospiraceae bacterium
CGCCGACACCAGCTCCGACGAGATCACACACCATTTCCTGATGATGCTCGTCGCGCACGAAACGATCGGCAAGGACGACCCCGAACTGGACGCGCTGCTGATCGACGCCGCGAAGGCGACGCTCGGTCACATCATCGACCACGGCTACGAGCTGACCGACGCGACGGGTGAAGCGACGACGTGGGCAAAATGGAGCGAGCGGTATTTCGCGACGGAGCTCGGCTACGTGGACGCGTGTCTGAACGCCGCAGAGGTGCTCGCCTATCACAAGATCCTGATGCACATTTCGGGTGAAACCGGCAGATGGCAGGAAAGCTACGACTACCTGATCTCGCGCGGCTATGCCGATCTTGCCACGAAGCATTTCGACCGCATGCAGCAATGCGCGATCGTCGACGGCGTGCATCCGTTCGAGGACATCATGTACGGCGACCACATGCTCGCGGTGCTGTCCTTCTGGGCGCTGTGCACGCTCGAGACCGATCCGGCACTGCTGGAAAAATACAAGAACGGATTCCGCTCGTGGCGCACGTCGCTCGCGCGCGAATACGATCCCGGCTACGATCTGCCGTACGCTCTCGCGACCGGCGACGAGATCGACATGGACCGCCTCGCCGAATGGCTTTACCGCATGAACGTTTCGCGTCTTGCCGCCGGCGTATCCACGATGAAACGAAATACGACCGCAACCCGTTCGATTACAAGGACGTGGATTCCGGCGGTCTCATGTGCGTGGAAAGCTGCTACATCTATACCTTCGCCTACTGGATGGGCAGGTATTACGGTTTTTTTGCATAAGGAGGGCGCGAGATGACCAATCATATCCATTTTATCGGCAACGCACACCTCGATCCAATCTGGCTCTGGCGCTGGCAGGAAGGCTGCGGCGAGGTCCTGCAGACCTTCCGCGCTGCCGTCGACCGTCTCAAGGAATTCGACGATTTCATCTTTACCTGCTCCTCCGCCGCATATTATGACTGGGTCGAGCAGATCGATCCCGAGCTGTTCTCCGAGATCCGCGAATATATCAAGATGGGACGCTGGGTGCCCGTCGGCGGCTGGTGGGTGCAGCCCGACTGCAATATGCCGTCGGGCGAGAGCTTCGCGCGGCATGCGCTGTGCAGCCAGCTCTATTACTACAAAAAGTTTGGCCGCATCTGCAAGACCGGCTACAACGTCGATTCGTTCGGTCATTGCGGCAATCTCCCGCAGCTTCTGACAAACAGCGGGATGCGTACCTACGTTATGATGCGCCCCGGGATGCACGAAAATCCGGACATCCCCGACAAGCTGTTCTGGTGGGACGGCGTCGACGGCAGCCGCGTGCTGACCTACCGCATCTCGGACAGCTACGCGCACTCCGGCACGGAGGATCTGGACCGCACGATTGAAAAGCTGAAAGGAATGCTGAGCGAAAAGCAGCACGATCTGATGCTGTTCGGCGGCGTGGGCAACCACGGCGGCGGTCCGACGCGCGGCGATCTGGGACACCTGACACGGCGCATGGAAAACGAAGCGGAAACGCCGCTCGTCTTTTCCTCGCCCGACGCCTATTTTGAAAATATCTGCCGCGACTTTCTGGACGTGCCCGCCTATCAGGGCGAGCTGCAGCACCACGCCAGCGGCTGCTACAGCGCGACGTCGCTCGTCAAAAAACTCAACCGATACGCCGAAAACCGGCTTGCCTGCGCTGAGGCGTGGGACACCGTTGCATCGGCGGTCTGCGGCGCGCAGGCTTCGACCGAGGCGTTCGGTGAAGCCTGGAAGGACGTCTGCTTCAACCAATTCCACGATATTCTCTGCGGATGCTCGATCATGGAAGCGTACGAGGACGTGCGCGCCGGCATCGGACACGCCGTCACGATCGCCGACCGCGCCGAAAACGCGGCGCAGCTGCGCATCGTCTCGCGCATCCACACGTGGCTCGACGGCATCAACGAGCCGGTCACGCTGCTGCGGCATCACTGCCACAAGGACGACTTCCCGCGTCCGGTCGTGGTGTTCAACCCGCATGCATTCCCCGTCCGCAGCTTCGTGCGCACCAACTATCCGTCCGCAGCCGTGACGGACGGCGCCGGTCATCCGGTCACGTTCCAGAACGTGCGTTCCTCGAGATCCAACGATTCGCACCTGGACACGCTGTTCCTCGCGGACGTTCCCGCGCTCGGCTACGCGCTGTACTGGCTGTCCTGGATGGATGATTCCGCCGTCACGGACGACTGCTTCCGCGCGATCGAAAAGGATGTCAGCAAAGCCGACGGCTATGATTACGCCGCCGGAAACCATCTCGCCGTGCCGACCGTGATCGACGATCACGAGACGGACACTTGGGCGCACAACGTGTTCAGATTTGACAAAGTCAAGGGCGAGATGCAGTGCGAAAGCATGGAGCTTGCCGAGTACGGTCCGGCCCGCGCCGTGATGCGCGTCAAGCACCGCTGCGGCGAATCGCACCTGACGCAGGATTTCATCCTTGCGAGCGATCAGCAGACGCTGCGCGTCAAGTGCAAGGCGATCTGGCAGGAACCGTTCACGATGCTGAAAACGTCGTTCCCGCTGACCGGAACGGACGAAATCAACACCTACGAGATCCCCGGCGCGTTCATCAAGCGTCCCGCCAACGGCGAGGAGGAACCCGCGCAGCGCTGGGCGGACCTGACGCTGACCTCTCCCGACGGCGTGCGCCGCGGTCTCTCGCTGATGACCGACTCCAAGTATAGTTACGACTGCGCCGGCACCACGCTGCGCGCGGCACTGCTGCGCAACGTGATTTTTGCCGATCACTATTCGTCCCGTCCCGCAGCGGACTTCAACTTCACCGACGAGGGTCTGCAGCGGTTTGAATACGGCATATTCCTGCACGCAGGCGAAGCGGAATGCAGCGATATCGTGCGCGAAGCGGCCGTGTTCAACCTCCGCATGAACGCCGTGCCCGCCGGCTACCAGAAAGGCACGCTGCCCGCGCAAAAGAGCTTTCTGACCGTGACGGAACCGAATATCCACGTTACGGCGTTCAAAAAGTGCGAGGACGGCAGCGGCGACTTCATCCTGCGCGCCTATGAAACGGCGGGCAGAAACACGGGCCGCGTCGGGTTCGTCTGCGACCTGGCGGACGCGGGCTTCTGGGCGGACTTCACCGCGCACGAGGTCAAGACGTTCCGCATCGGCAGTGAAGGCTACGTAACCGAAACCGATTTCCTGGAAGGGATCGTCGAATAAGGAGGAAACAATATGGCAGAACAAAGCAGCGGCAAGAAAACCTTTTGGCAGCTCGTCAAATTCACGATCGTCAGTATGCTCGCCTGCATCGTGCAGGTCGCATCGCTGGCAGCGCTCTACAACATTCCCGCCATCAAGGCGCTCAGCGCGCAGGCGTTTCACTGGTTCGTCTTTGACTATCCCGTGATCGAGGGCAAGCAGTGCGGACTTGCACTGTTCATCGCGTTCAACACGTCCAACGTGCTGGCACAGATCGTCGCCTTCTTCGTCAACCGTAAAAAGACGTTCAACGCCGACAACAACGTCCCCGTCACGCTGACGATCTACCTGATCTTCACCGCGGCGCTGATCTGCTTCTCGGCGTGGTTCAATCCCGTCGTGTTCGGCTTTGCCGTGTCGAAGGGCGTTTCGAGCGGTCTGGCGACGACGATCGCGACCGCCGTATGCAGCTGCATCCAATTCTTCATCTACTTCCCCGTCGACAAGCTGCTGATGCGGCAGAAAAAGGAGAAAAAAGACTGATGTTCTCTCCCGAAACGCTCGATTTCCTGGCGACCAACCGGTTCATGAACAGCCGCGAATGGTACGCCGAACACAAGCCGGATTTCAAGCAGTACGTTTTGCAGCCGATGATCGATCTGGTCGAGGCGCTGACGCCGACGCTGGAAAGCATCGACGACCGCATCGTCACCGAACCGAAGGTGGACAAGACGATCTCCCGCATCTACCGCGATATGCGGCGAGCGCACGGCGCGTTCTACCGCGAGGTCATGTGGCTGACGTTCAAGCGCGACAAGCGCATGTTCCCGGGCTATCCGGAGTTTTTCTTCGTATTCTCCCCGAACGAGTGCTTTTACGGTTGCGGTCAGTACGCGCCGTCCGGCGAAACGATGACGTGCGTGCGGCAGATGATCGTCCGCAGCGATCCGCTGTTTCGCAAGGCGGACAAGGTATACCGCAGCGAAGACGCGTACACGCTGTACGGCGAGCCGTACAAACGCAGCCGCTTCCCCGGCGAGAGTGCCGAAAAGCGCGAATGGCTCGACCGGCGCGCGATCTGCCTCGTGCGCGAATTCAGCAGCTTCGGGCCGATGTTCTCCCCGTCGTTCGCGCAGGAAATGGCACAGGATTTTCAGCGCATGAGTCCCGTCTACCACATGCTGATCGCCGCAGAACAGGCGGCAAACGAGCTGCGCGTGGACGGATAATCGAATAGCTGCTGTCTCGCATTTTGAATCAGAAAAAAGTCAAACCCGCACGGCCGAAGCTGTGCGGGCTCTTTTTTATGCTTTCGATCAATCGGATCTGATCATGCGGCGGTTTGCCTGATCGTACTCGTTCAGACCTGCCGAAACTGCGCGCATGTACGTCAGGTCGGTCGAGTTGACGTCGCCATCCGCCATCAGATCGGCAGCAAAGCCGTACGGCGTATTTAACGAAACCTCTTCCAAGCCGGCTGCGATCCTGCGCATCCTGGTGTAGTCCGTCGAGTTGATCAGACCGTCGCCGTTGACGTCGCCGAAGATGACGATATCATACTCCTCAAGCATTTCGCCGGTATCGTCGTTAATCAGCTGCACGTGCATGCCCGTGCGGACCGCGCCGAAATCGAGTTCCAGATGGCCGTGTCCGATCACGTTCAGATAATCGTTCACAAGCTCGTCGCGCGTGATGCCTGCCTTCAGACCGTAGATGTAGTGGCCTTCCGTGTCGATCACGGTCGTCGCGCCCTCCGGAACGACCAGCCGGATCCCCAGTTCCCTCCATACCGCACAGAGCGTGATGGTAGGCGTTGACTGCGTCCAGTCGACCTGCGCGAGCGACAGAACGTTCGCGTTCACCGCGAAGTCCGCCTTGTCCGCATAGCTCACGATGCCGAGATCGGCTGCTTCTTTGGTATACGCCCAGCCGGCAAACGCATAGCGCTTATTGCCGATGAGCACTTCCGCGTCTCCGCTGTAGGCGCGCAGAGGCTTCGATTCGCCGTCCATCCTGATGCCGGTCGTGTTGAACATGCTGCCGTCCGCACCGTTGAGATCGTAGGCAACGGCAAAGCTGCGTGCGTTCCAGATCGCGTACAGATCCACGACCGCACCGTTGATACGGGTGAGGTTGAGGACTTCGTCGCCGTCCAGATAGCTGACCTGCGCCGCCGGGTTCGTCGCCCAGCCGGAGAAGGCGTATCCGATCCGCTCAAAGGCGTTGGGCGCAAGCGTCTGCGTCTCGTCGAAAACCATCGTCTGATCGGGCATCGTGCCGGAAGCGCCGTTCGCATGGAAACGGATATAGTATACGTTCCGATTCCAGATCGCGGTCAGCGTCACGTTGCCTGCCGCGTTTGCAGGCGCCACGTCCGTAAC
>CADAGA010000232.1 GCA_902787275.1 Oscillospiraceae bacterium
TTCCACGACGACCACCACGACCACCGCAGCGACGACCACAACGACCGCGACGACTGCAACGACCGCAGCCCCGACCACAGCGAAACCCGCAGCGACGACCAAATCGTCGGCAAAAACGCAGTCTGCGTCGTCAGCGCCCGCCAAGGAGATCCTGAACCGCGCGTCGCTGCATCCGCAAAAGACCAACGACAAGGAGCTGGACGACGCGGTGCAGAAGGTGTTCGACCGCATTTTCACGCCCGGCATGAACACGTACGACAAGGTGCTCGCGTGTTATAACTATATCATCCGCAACGCCGAATACGGCCGCCCGAAGATGGTCGTCACCAAAGACGATCTGAACGCCTACCAGAAGGAGCAGGACGCGTGGATCGTGCTGTTCTCAAAGCGTATCCTGACGAACGGGCAGGGCGTGTGCGACGATTATTCCGCGCTGTTTCTCGTGATGACGCGCGCGATCGGGCTGGACTGCTACTACACGCACGGCTACACCACCAACACCAAGGGTGAGACGAAGGATCACGTGTGGGACACGATCACCGTGGGCGGCGTGGACTATATCTTCGACCCGCAGGTGGAGGACAAGCAGAGCGCGAACGGGATCAAGTATACGTTCTTCTGCAAAACGTACGATTCCTCGATCGCGAAGATCTATTCCGGCTACGATCTCGCCGCGGACAAAGCCGCGTACAATGCGTTCCGCAGGTCGAACTGACACGGAAAACGAAATGATATTCTTGCAAAGTATGGAGAGGAAACGATGAACGACGAAATGCGCTATTATGATCCGCTGCAGGAGCCTTTCCGGATCTACGGTCTGATCGTGCCGGGCGAAACGGAAGAACGGTTTTGCCGCATCCCGACCGCAGTCGCCGAGACGGTCAGCGAGGGGGTCGCGTATCTGAACCGAAACACTTCGGGCGGCTGGATCCGGTTTCAGACGGATTCGGCTCGCCTGTCTCTGAAAGCGTTTTATCCGCTGAGCGTTGCGATGGGACACTTTGCGCAGAGCGGGGTGTCCGGGTTCAGTATTTACGTGACCAGAGACGGTGAACAGGTGTTTGCCGGCATGCTGACGCCGGACAGACAGACGGAGTTTGAGGGCAGCGTCGATCTGCCGGGCGGCGGAATGAAAGAGATCACGATCTATATGCCGCTGTACAACGGCGTTGACAAGGTGCTCGTCGGTCTCGACGCGTCGGCGCAGGTGCAGCCGGATTCCGGTTACGATCACGAAAAGCCGGTCGTGTTTTACGGCTCGTCCATCACGCAGGGCGGATGCGTTTCCAGACCCGGTTCGGAGTACGCGGCGATCCTTTCGAGAAGGCTCCGCTTTGACTATGTCAATCTGGGCTTTTCCGGCAGCGCAAAAGGCGAACGCCCCATGGCGGAATACATCAAAACGCTGCCGATGCGGGCGTTCGTGATGGACTACGACCACAACGCGCCGACGCCGGAATTCCTCGCGCAAACGCACGAGCCGTTCTTCCGCGTGATCCGGGACACCTGTCCCGAGCTGCCGGTCGTTTTCATTTCCAGACCGGATTCCGACCGCAGCGACGACAACCGCAAGCGCTTTGCGGTCATCCGGAAAACCTATGAAAACGCGCTGCAGAGCGGGGACAAAAACGTATACCTGATCGACGGCGCGACCTTCTTTGACGACGCCCTTCCCTGGAACGACCCGACGGTCGACCGCGTGCACCCCACGGATCTGGGATTCTGTCTGATGGCGCAGGGGATCGAGCCGGTGCTGAAAGCCGTCCTGCAAAACGCTGCGCAATAAAAAACCTGAGAAAGAACGAGGTCCTTTTTATGTTCTCTTATATCTGGCCGCTTGCGCTGGTGGTGCTGTCCAACGTGCTGTACCAGATCTGCGCAAAGTCCGTGCCCAACGGGATGCACCCGCTCGCGTCGCTGACGGTGACGTACACGGTCAGCGCGGTCGTGAGCCTCGTGCTGTTTTTCGTCCTCAATCGCGGCGGCAATCTCTTCAAAGAGTACGCCAAGCTCAACTGGGCGCCGCTTGTGTTCGGCGTGGTGCTCGTCGGGCTGGAGGTCGGGTTCATTTACGCGTACAAGGCCGGCTGGGCGGTCAGTACGGCGCAGATCGTGCAGAGTGCCATTCTGGCGGTGGCGCTGCTGTTCGTCGGCTTTTTCCTGTATCGGGAACCCCTGCGCTGGAACAAGATCGTCGGCGTGGTGATCTGTCTGGCGGGACTGATCGTTATCAACCTCAAGTAAAGGAGAATCGTATGGAATACAGAAGATTCGGCAATACCATTGCGCTGCGGCTCGATCCGGGCGACGAGATCGTCGCGTCGGTGCTTGCCGCCGCACAAAAAGAAAACGTCACGCTCGCAAGCGTGACGGGGATCGGCGGCACGGACGACGCAGAGGTCGGCGTGTTCGACATGGAGAAAAAGGGATATAACCGGTTTGCGTACAGCGGCACGCACGAGATCACCTCGCTGACCGGCAACGTCAACACGATGAACGGCGAACCTTACGCGCATCTGCATATCACCCTTGCCGGTGCGGACGGCCGCGTGGTCGGCGGGCATCTGCTGCGGTGCGTGATCTCGCTGACGGCGGAGATCTTTCTGCACACGGTCGACGGACGCGCGGACAGAACGCGCCGCGAGGATCTGCAGATCAATACGTGGTCGTTCGACTGATCAGATCACGTAGTCGTTGCTGACCTTCTCGTGCTGCTGGTCGAGGATGTCCTGCAGCGTGATCGAGTCGAGATACTCGCTGATGACGTGCGCGAGACCCTGCCAGACCGGCAGCGTCGGGCACTCGGCGCAGCGCGCACATTCGATCGGGTCGTCGTCCGCGCAGGCGACGGGCGAGAGCGACCCCTCGGTCAGACGCAGGATCTCGCCGACCGTGGTTTTGTCGGGCGCGTGCGCAAGCATGTAGCCGCCCTGCGTCCCGCGGCTGGTGCGCAGGATATTGCCTTTCGTGAGCATGGGAATGATCTGTTCAAGGTATTTTTTGGAGATCTCCTGCCGCTCGGCAAGCTCCTTGAGCGAAATATAGCCGCTTTCGCGGTGTTCCGCCAGATCCAGCAGCATCCGCAGCGCGTAACGTCCCTTGGTTGAAATGCGCATGTTTTTCACCTCGTTTTAATACGCCTATTATACCACGGTTTTTGTAGGTTTTCAAGGAGAAGTTTATGACGATTCAGCAGATCTATTACGTCATCACGATCGCCGACATGGGTTCTTTAAACAAAGCGTCCGAGGTGCTGTACGTGGCGCAGCCGTCGCTGACGAGCGCCGTGCAGGAGCTCGAGCGGGAGCTGGGCGTCACGCTCTTTTATCGCAGCGGGCGCGGCGTCACGCTGACGCCCGAGGGCGAGGACTTTCTCTCCTATGCCCGTCCGCTCTGGCAGCAGTATGCGTCC
>CADAGA010000233.1 GCA_902787275.1 Oscillospiraceae bacterium
TACGAGACGGCGGAGGCCAAGCGCGAGCTGATGATCGCGTCCAAATACGGCAAGGGCGGATCGGCCGCCGTGTCCGACGTCGAGCTGGACGCGTATTACGCGGTGAATTACGTGACGTTCCGTTCCGTCAACGGTTATCTCACGCGCACCGGCGCGGACGGAAAAACGGAGCGTTTGCCCAAGGCGGAGCTCGCCGCGATCGAGGATCGTTTCCGCCGCATGTGCGACGACGTGCGCACCGGATCGTCTCTCGAAGCGGTCGTCAAGGAGAATGCGGACAGCGCGAACGTCCTCTCCTCTGAGGCGCAGACCGTGACGATCAACCGCAAAACGAGCAACTATCCCGCCGAGTTTTTCTCGCGCGTGCAGCAGATGAACGAGGGCGAGCCGCGCGTGATCGAGACGGAGGATTACATCTTCCTTGTGGTCAAGCAGTCCGCCAAAGAGGACGAGAATCTGCAGGCACATCGGCTCTCTTGCCTTTTGGAAATGTGCGCTGAGCCGTTCGGCAGAGATCTTGCCGCGGTCACGGCGAACTATAAGGTGCGCAAGAATACGTCCGCGCTGGGCGATATCTACGGCACGGTCAGCAAAGCGTTTTGATCGTGCATGAACTGCCCGCGCTCGACGCGGGAGAGAACCTTGCGGCGGAGGAGCGCTTCTTTCGCTCGGACGAGGTGTGCGCGCTGCTTTGGCGGAATGCGCCGTGCGTGATCCTCGGCCGCAACCAAAATGAAGAGAGCGAAGTCTCCGTGTGGGGACGGGAGAACCTGCCTGTGCTGCACCGGTCGACGGGCGGCGGCGCGGTCTATCAGGACACGGACAATCTGAACGTATCGTTCGTGCGTTTGGAGCCGATGCCGCGGCAGCTGCAGGCCTATATGCAGCCTGTGCTGGATTTTCTGCACGCGCTGGGACTGCCGGCAGCATTTTCCGGCCGCAACGATATTCTGCTTGACGGCAAAAAGATTTCCGGCTGTGCCATGCGGCACGACCGCGGACGCACGCTCGCGCACGGCACGCTGCTGTTCCGGCGCGACGCCGACGCGATGGAAAAAGCACTGACGCCCGACGCGGACAAGCTCGCGCGCCACGGCGTTGCGTCTGTGCGCAGCCGCACGGGAGAGCTCGCACCGTACCTGCCGCAGTTTGCGGACGTCGCGGGATTTCAAAATGCGCTTGCAGCTTATCTGCGCGCGATATGATCTGCCGGAAACGGCAAAAAGGAGGATACATGCCATGGATGCGCTGATCAGCGTGATCGTTCCCGTCTATAAAGTGGAAAAAGAGCTGCCCCGCTGCGTCGACAGCATTCTTCGACAGACGTATCCGCATCTGCAGATCATTCTGGTCGACGACGGTTCGCCGGACAACTGCGGCGCGATCTGCGACGCCTATGCCGCGGCGCATAAAAACGTGCAGGTGATCCACAAGGAAAACGGAGGGCTTTCCGACGCGCGCAACGCGGGCATCGAACGCGCGGACGGCGATTACCTGATGTTTATCGACAGCGACGACTATATTGAACCCGATATGGCGGAAAAGCTGTACCGTGCGCTGCAAAGCGCCGACGCGGATATGAGTATTTGCAATTTTCGGTACGATTGTTCCGATCTTGCGGACAGCGAAGGATACAAAGATCTGTTTGTTATTCCGGACGCAGTTTTGAGTGGACGTGAGATTGCTGTACGACGCGCCGCAGAGAATGACACAGGATACTGGGTTATTGCGTGCAACAAGCTTTACTCAAAATGGCTTTTCGACAACGTGCGATTCCCGGTTGGGAAGCAGCATGAGGATGAGTTTGTTTTCCATCACGTCCTTTTACAGTGCGAGCGGGTTGCGTGCGTACACGATGCACTGTATTATTACGTGATCCGCGACGGCAGCATCATGCGTGCAACGTATTCGGTGCGCCGCCTCGACGGCGTACAGGCAAGCATGGAACGCGCGCGGGACTATCTGACAGCCGGATTGCCGACACAGACAGTTTGCCAGACGCTGATGGCGGGGATGTATCTTCTCAATACTATTTACACTTCGCCGGACTATTGGAAGGATCGAACTTGGCGCGCACGATACCGTGAGCTGCTGCGTCTGTTTCGTCGTTTGGCGCCGAGAGTATTTCTGAAGCGCGGCGTCGGGCGTCGGGAACGTGCATACCTTTTTCTGAAATGGATTGCACCGCATCTGTCGTGGCGTATGATGCATCTGCACGACATGGGGAGAGAGCAGATATGATTCAAACAATCAAATCTCTTTTGTATAAACCGTACAGCGCGCTGTATCGTCTGGCGGTAATGCTGCGGCTGTTGGTGCGTCGTCTCGGCGCGGACGTCCGGCGGCAGCCGATCATCTGGTTCATCGCAACGCCGCGCCACGGCAATCTGGGCGATCACGCGATCGTCGAGTCACAGTATGCTTTTTTTGCGGACATGGGACTGTCTTCGCGCATCGCGGAGCTGAGCCGTGAAGAGTATCTGCTCGCAAAAGAGCTTCTGCCCCGTTTTATCCGTCCTGCCGACTGTATCGTCATCGACGGCGGCGGCAATATCGGCACGCTCTGGATCGAGGAAGAAAAGAAGATGCGGGATATCATCAGCCGGTTTCCGCATAATCCGATCTTCATTTTTCCGCAGACCGCCTATTTTGAGGACACCGAATGGGGAAAAGCCGAGCTTTGTGAATCTGTCCGCGTTTATTCGTCCCATGCGGATTTGACGGTTTTTTGCCGCGACACGGGGACGTACGATCTGTTCTGTCGGTCGTTCCCGAAGGCGCGCGCGCTCTACGTGCCGGATATCGTGCTGTACCGCTCGCGTGAAATGCATCTGCCGCGCGGGGAGCAGGTGCTGCTTTGCATGCGCACCGACAAGGAACAAACAGCGGAAAGCAGAGCGGCGCAGGATGCTGTCCGCGCCTGTCTGGAAACCTCCGGGATCGCCTTTGATTTCTGCTCGACGGTCACGGAGTATGATATTGGAAAACGTGCTCGCGCAAAGGAACTGCAAGCATTTCTGAAAAAACTGTCCGGCGCACGGTTTGTCGTGACGGACCGTCTGCACGGGATGCTGTTCTGCGCCGTCACGGGAACGCCCTGCATCGCACTCGACAACGTCAGCCGCAAGGTCAGCGGCGGCTATGAATGGATCCGTCACCTGCCGTATATCCGGCTGTGCGCCGATCCGGCGGCTGCCGTGCAGGCGACGGAGGAATATATCCGACAGACGCCGGAAGAAACCACGTTCGACAGCGCCCCGCTCGAGCCGTATTTTGCCGAGGTTCGCGCGCTCGTTGCGAAAAAATGCAGATAGACGAGGGGAGTCGTATGCAGCAAGCCAATATTAAAAAATTCATCCTTGTAGTTTTCTATTTTATTAATTTTAACATAATATTTCT
>CADAGA010000234.1 GCA_902787275.1 Oscillospiraceae bacterium
CTACTTGCACCGTTATCCATAGGGTACTCCTTTCCGAAAGAGCCGTCTTTGTTTTGCTCTTTCACCTATTATACGACAGAAACGAAGAAAAGGTAACAGGAAAAAGCCGAAAGCCGCCGTCGGAACGATCCTTCGGCGGCTGACTGCATCAACAGGATGCAAGAGAATGTACTGCGTATCAACGGTTTGCGGGCATACATCATTCAAAAAAAGCGCTTTTGTCTGGTAGACAAAAAGCGCTATTCTCATGGCCCGCCCGGAGGGATTCGAACCCCCGATCTTCAGAATCGGAATCTGCTGCGTTATCCAACTGCGCCACGGGCGGAACTGTGAAAACAAGTATAGCACAGCTTTCCGGAAAATTCAATCTTTTCTTTTGCGATTTTTGCGCGGATCATTTGCGCAGGATAAAGCTCTGCAGGAAGCCGTTTTCCGTCACCGTGAGCTTTCCGCCGTCGAGCGTCGCGTCGAACAGATGCTGCTCGCTGTCGACCGCCGTGACCTTGTACTGCGTGAGCCTGCCGTTCTCCGCAGCGACCTGCGGCGCGTTCAGTCCGAGCTTTGAGAACTCCGTCTTGAAGGCGGTGTTCAGATCGCCGTACTTGGCGAGCGACACCTGCGCGGTCCCGGCTTCCGCCGTTTCCGTGTTCGGCTCCGCCGTCTGTCCGGCTGCCTGACGGTACAGCAGCGTCACGTTGTCGGTACACATGAGCGTCACCGCGCCGTCGGTTTGGCGCAGACGGTAGCTCTTTTTGACGTTCAGCTTTTCCTTGGCGTATTCGAGTACGACGGTATAGGCGTCGTATTCTCCCGACGCGTCCTGCTGTTCGACGGTCAGACAGTAGTATCTGTCCGCGCCGCTCGGATAGATCGTCAGCCGCGCCTGCACGTGGCGCAGCGACGCATCCGTCAGCGAAAGCTGCACGTCGTTCATCGGGTCGAGCGAAAACGCCGCGGAATCCGCAAAGCGCACCTTGCCGCCGTCGTATTCATACACGTCGAGCGCCACGCCTTTTTCGCCCGCGCGCACGACGGACAGCTCCTGCGCGCCGTCGGTGTCCACGTCGTACACGTAAACGCCCAGAAGCGAGTCGGACAGCGCCGCGGCGTCGTACGTCTCGTCCTCCTTGGACAGGAATTCGTATTTATCGCGCAGCTGCGTGTGCACGCAGTCGGAAAACGCCTCGACCGCGTCGGCATAGGCCTTCGTCGTTTCCGCCGTCGTCTCGTCGGCTGCCGTCTGCGCGCCGACCGTCCACGGCTTTTCGTCCGACGGCGTCTTTTCCTTTTCGTCGCGCAGGAAAAACACGGCGCAAAGCACGCCGATCACGACGAGCAGCACGGCCAGAACGAATATCTTCTTCATTGCGCTTGCCTCCTTACGGCTGGACCGTCACCGGTCTGTCTTCGCTCTCATGCTCAAAGGAAAGAAAGTTGTTGTACGCCGCGTACGCCCAGCGCATATCAAACGCATGGCAGCCGTCGGCGGGGATATACAACTGTCCGCATTCTCCGCGGAACACGCGCGCCGGCAAACGCAGCTCTCCCCTGTCCGTCTGCGCGACGTCGCTGCCCTCCGTGAACACGGCGGTGCGGCCGTACAGCTCCGCAGACACTTTGCCGGCCGTCTTTTCCACGCCGCCGCCGGCGAACGTGATGAGCGTCGCCATCGGCACGAACCAGACGCCGTCCTTCTGCACGCAGGGCGTCGGTGCGGACAGCAGACCGGGGTCCATGCCGCGGTACATCATGCGCGTGCGGTTGAATCTGGGCGGCAAGGCGTAGGGCAGGATCTCGTCCTTCGCCTTGTCGATCACGCACCGGTCGGCGATCCTGCCGTCGTCCATCTGCGCCGTCAGCGTCAGACGCTCGCCGTCGACCTCGACGATGCAGACCATCGCGCCGTTTTCCTCCTGCGGATAAAACGCGCTGTGCCAGACCTTCGACACCGAACGCGTGCCGGGCGGGTTCCGGTTGGAATTGCCGAGCATGTAATGCACGGTGCCCTTCGACGGTTCGGCGTGCAGCTCCTCGTTGCGCAGCGGGAAGGAGCGCGCGAAATTGTGCTCGTGGCCGGAAAAGACCAGATCGAGCAGCTCGAAGCCCTCGCGCATGACCGGATAGGCGTCGTAGTTTTGCAGATTGCTGCCGGAATAGCAGATCGGAAAATGGTACGTGCCGATCTTCCACGTTTTGTCCGTTTTGGTCAGGTCGTCGATCATCCACGCGTTGACGTCCTCGGGTCCGTTGACGCCGAGCACGGAGAAATGGACGTTGCCGTAATCGAACGTGTAGTTCTCCGTCTTCCAGCCCTCGGGGCCGTTGTCGGGATAGGAGCCCTTGAACTGCTTGCCGAAGAACTCCGCCGGTTCGGAATAGTAGCGGCCGACGCCGTTTTTGTAGTCCGCGAAGCCGCGGTTGTCGTGGTTGCCGAGCGTCATCATAAACGGGATGTGCTCCGCAATGCCCACAAGTCCGCTGAACGCGCCGTTCCACTGCACCTCGTGCTGACCGCAGTCGGTGTTGTCGCCGCCGGTCAGGATGAAGCGCGTGTCGGGATGCGCCGCGAGAACACGCTTGATAAAGCCGTTGAACCACGAGTAATCCGGACAGTCGTGCGGATCGCCCTTCTGCTGGTCGGAAACGCAGATGAACTTGAACTTGTCGAGCTTCTCCGGCGCGGTCGTGAACCAATACGTGTCGCTCCGGAAAGCATCGTTGCCGCAGGTGTAGCGGTATTTCGTGTCCGGCTTCAAGCCTTCCAGATGCGCCCAGAACATGCTGCTGCGGTCAATGTCGCTGACGAACGTGTCCGTCTCGGCGTCGCAGCGCAGCCACGCGTCGGAGCCGTCCTCCTGATACAGAACGTATCCGGCCGTATTGCCGACGTCCGTGCGCCACGTCACGGTCATGCTCGTCGCCGCGTCGCCGCGGATGGAAAGCATAATGTGGTCGGGCATATCGCCCGAGCCGCGGATGGGTTTTGAAAAAGTCTTCATAATTGATATCTCTTTATCTCAAGTCTCAATTGTCTCCTGATAAACACGCTCCACCTCACGGATCAGCGCATCGCTTTTGTAAAACTCGCTCCGACGCACAGCGGCATCCTTCGCCTGTTGATACAATTCCTTGTCTGTCAACATCCGGTACAGTCCTTCATACAGACTGTCGTCGTCCAGCCCGGTAATCAAACCACACGGTTCTCCGCCGAAGCACTCTGCAACAGACGGATAGGATGAAACGATTGGAACACCGAGGCACATAGATTCCACACCAACGACCGGAAGACCTTCGGTATACGACGGGATTACCGTCAGAACGCTGCCGCGAATAAACGGATACGGATTCTCCCGATACCCCGCCAAAAC
>CADAGA010000235.1 GCA_902787275.1 Oscillospiraceae bacterium
CACCCTCTTCCACCACAGCAGAACGCTTATTCTGATAGAATAGGCGTTCTTCTTTTTTTGCAAAAAAGCCGGTGTTTTGCGCTTACTGTATAGATACATTTTGCCGCCAAAGGGGTGATCCGATGGCGGCTTTTTGCGTTTGTATGCGGTTTTGTGTTCAAAATGCACCCTATCGTTTATTTGTCGATCCGGAATAATAACGCCGGAATTGGTTTTATGAATTGCTCAGTGACGGGGCATTTTTATTTGCTGTTATCAAAACTATAGTGATTTAGCATATTGAAATGTTTGCAGATTTCATCGTACAAATACCCGATGGCTCTTTTGGAGTATAATGCAAATTCATTCTTAAAGCTTTCAATTGAACGATCAACTTCGTCTCCTTCGAATATCTATCCAAATTATAGACAAGAGCAGATGGATATGGTACAATATCTGCAAACGAAAAGCACGCCCTTTTTTGCTTGGTTTTGAACGATACTACGAACGGGAGTTGATCATAGGATGGAATTCAGCAACAACAAAAGCTTCCGCATGCTGCATATTTACGAGCGGCTCAACAAGGGTGAAAAGCTCAACAAAGACAGGTTGGCAAACGAGTACGAAGTTTCTGCCAAAACCATCCAGCGGGATTTGGATGATCTGCGTGCCTATCTTGCGGAGACACACTACAGCGAGAGCGAAGTTACAATCCGCTACAATAAGCGCGAGGATCATTATTCTCTGGTGCGCTTTGAGCGCGAATGGATGACGAACGAAGAAGCGCTTGCGCTGTGCAAGATTATGCTGGAAAGCCGTGCGTTCTGTAAAGAGGAGCTTTTGCAGATCATTGAAAAACTGATTGCGCAGATTGCGCCGGAGGACAAAAAGATCGCGCAGGAAATGATCCGCAGCGAAATCTTCAACTATGTGCCTCTGCAGCACGGCAAACCGCTGCTGACGCCGATCTGGGCGCTGTCGCAGCACATTTTCAAGCATGAGATGATCGGGTTTGATTACATCCGCCAGGACGGGAAACAAAGTCACAGGATCATGAAACCGGTGAGTATTCTGTTTTCGGAGTTCTACTTCTACTGTCTGGCGTTTGACCGTGACGGTGCGTCAGAGTACCCGATCATTTTCCGGATCGACCGCATGTCGAACATCAAACCGACCGGCGAAAAGTTTGTGGTGCCGTACGCAAAGCAGTTCAAGGACGGTGAATTCCGCAAACGTATCCAGTTTATGTACACCGGTCCGCTGCGCAGAGTGACGTTTGAATACACAGGCGTGCTGGAGGCGATGCTCGATAAAGTGCCCACGGCGAAGGTAATCGCCGAAACCGACGGCGTTTACACCATAACCGCCGAATCCTACGGCGACGGTATTCTGATGTGGCTCGGCGCGCAGGGGGACAAGGTGCAGAACCTACGATAACGCATCCGTTGGTTTTGACGGAACTGCAGATATTTTTTCAACACTCAACACAAATGAGTATAACCGGGATGATGGTCATTTATTGTCCATTGCCCCGGTTATACTGTTTGTGACACTAAAAAAGGAGGTGCGCATATGCTTGACCGTAAACTTGTATGCTACGGTGGCCGTCAGGGCGATCTGGACGGCGGAACGTGGCACTGATCCGCAGCATGCATGTGCCGGTCGGGGACATTCTTTGACCGGCATGTGCTTCGTCGGGAAAAGAAAGGAAGGATACAATGATTGGATTGTTCGGAATAGTGGATGCGTTCTTGCGATGGATGGATGAGGACGACTACGATAACGATGGCAACTATATTCCGGAGGCGGAACTGGCGATAAATGAGGAACCGCGCAATACCGAAGGAACCCGTATGAAATGCGTACATAAATACTATTTGACCAAGGACAAAAACCACGACGTCGAGTTCGTGTTCATGCACATGGGACTCTCCGGATGGCGTGCCTATATCATGACCGATATTGATTACAAGAAAAGAAGAGATGATTTCTCCCGAACGCACAGGTTGATCGACCATAACCAAGACCATACCCGACGGTGCGCACAAATCGCCGACAATTACGATAGCGACGACGAACTGAACTATATTTGCTGGACAGAAAATGTGTACAGTCTCGACAAAATGATGGCGATCGCAGCCGCGTGGTGTGAGATCACGTTTTACTATATTCGTTACGGCGGAGTGTTTTCGGAGATACAAAAGAAGTTATCCGACAGAGGGATCATTTAAAACGGAGGTTCAGATGGAAAACAACAAAAGAAAATGGATCATGACCGACGCCGTTTATGACGAAATACGCCGGACGATCGGCTGCCATTACCCGGAACAGGGCGGCATACTCGGCTCGTCCGACGGGGTACACATCGACCACTATTATTTCGACCACACCGCACAGCGTACAAGTGCGACGTATTCGATGGACGCTCCCGCGCTCAACGAAGTGATTCACGACTGGAACGATCACGACATTCGGCTCATCGGCGTCATTCATTCGCATCCGACAGGCTGTACCGCGCCGTCTTGCGGCGACCGGCAGATCGCGGAACATATTATTGACACCATTGATGTGGATGAAGAACTGTTTACGCCGATCGTGCAGGTGTCCGACGTGCCGGACGGGAACATCACGATCTATCCGTATTCCTTTCGCAAAAAGGTGGCGCTTGAAGAAGACGGCTTTGCTGTTGATCGGTCTGCTGCTGCCCATCCTGTGCATGAACCGTCCGAAAACGGTACGCAGATTTTTGCGCGTCTGCAGAGTGTTCTGCCGTACGATATTATGTTTCGCAAAAAGGTTATTTGCGTTGGCTGCGGCGGCAGCATCCACTTTTTGGAAACACTGGCACGGTGCGGTGTAGGGCGATTTGTTCTGTTGGACGGAGACCGCTTTGAAAATACAAACATTGCTACGCAAGGGGCGTACCGGAGCGACGTCGGGAAATACAAAACGGATGTGCTGCGGGAACGCATTCTGCAAATCCATCCGGACGCCGAGGTGATCGCCGTCAAACGCTTTGTGGACGATACGCTCTCCGATGAAGCGTTTGCGTTTCTGACCGGCATCCAAAACGATGCGCCGACCGATGTGCTGCTGTGCGGTTGTACCGACGATTTTTACGCGCAGGATCGGTGCGCGAAACTCGCCATGCGGTTCGGTGTCCCCTATCTTGCGGCGCAGATTTTTGCGGGCGGCGTCGGACATGAAGTCCTGTTCTGGGTTCCGGGACTGACCGAGGCGTGCCCGGGCTGTATGCTCTCGACGCGCTACAAAAAAGTGCTTGCTGGCGAAGCGAAACAAAAGGGAGAGTCTACCGGTACGCCGCCGTTCATCACCGATCATCTGAACGCCGTCAAAGCGGATTTCGCGTTGAAAATTTTGTGTAACAG
>CADAGA010000236.1 GCA_902787275.1 Oscillospiraceae bacterium
CATGCAGTTGTAGTCGTTGCGCCAGAGCGGAATGCTGCGGCGCGACATTTCCAGATCGAGACGTTTTCCGCCTGATGCGCAGTTGTCGATAATCAGTCCGGGATTGACTTCGATCAGCCTGTCAAGATAGCGGTACAGATTCGTGACGTAGTGATTTTCCGTGATGCCCTTGCGCCCGCCGCAGTATTCCTCGTCCGCCTTTTCCCAGAGCGGCAGCGGCGTAAAGTTGAAGTCCTGCCGGTACAAACCGACCTTATTATCGCGGATGGACTTCGCTATGAGATCGCCGAGATAGGCACACGCGTCGTCGTTCGCGAGATTCAGCATATTCACTTCGTCGTCTTTTCGCAGCAGCCACCCAGTATGCCTGTTCGCCTCTTCATAGACCTCGGTGCCGGCACAGCAGCGTTCAGGCTCGTACCACAGCAGAAGTCCGATTCCCTTTTCCGCAGCTGCATCTGAAACCGGCGCAAGACCGTTCGGGAACCGTTCGGGATCGGGCGTCCAGTTGCCCACGCTGTCATACCAGCTGGTCTTTTTTGCATACCAGCCGGCGTCCATCCAAAGGAAGTTGACCTGATCGCAGATCTCGGCCGGAAGATTCCGGATATCCCGGATCAGCTCATCCGCCGTTTTTTCCGAGAACTCGTTGGCAAGTCCCGCCGTCGTGATCTCGGTCGCGCTTTCGGTATACACACAGTTCGATTCCCATGCGCGCAGCACGTTAAAGCCCTTGAGCGCGTTGCCGCCGTGATAGAACGTCAGAGAAACGAGCGGAGAACGCACGGTCTCCTGCGGTTCGAGAGAAGCGCGGAACGTCTCCTGCTTTACACGGACAGCTGCGCCGCCGAGTCTCTGCGAAACGGACGTATACCACTGTCCCGTCCAACCGACAGCCATCACAACGCCGCACTGTTTGCCGCAAATATTAAAATACGGCAACGTCGACTCGGAACGGCCGCCGTTGGCGTTGAACCGCATGGGGATCAGATTGACGAACGAGCGGTGCAGCTCAAAATCATTCGCATCCGCGCCGCTACCTTTGCTGACGTAAAGCTGCGAATGATCGGTCGGCAGCGTGCAGTCCGCCGCATAATAAGACGAAACGACAGGCGAAGCCGCGTCGCCCGTATTCTGAAGATAAACCGTCCATTCACACGTAGCATAATCCTCGTAGATCGTCGCCTCGACCGAAGCAGCGATCCCGCTCTTTTTATGCCGCAAGGTAATTATCGTCGTCTTGCCGCCGCGGCGTACCGCGCCGGTTTCGCTCTCGGCGCCAACGTCAAACGTCCAGTCCTGCGTGTGTTTGCGCAAAGATTTCCCGTCGACCGAAAAGTCATATGCGGGCACGTTATGCGTTCCATCTGCAAAGCGCACGTTGTCGTCGAACCATTCGCGGCACCGGCGACGTTCGGAATCCGAGACTTTGAATGCATCAGCGTCGGCCGAGGGAAAGGATACTTTCGTCGTCGAGGTCACGCCGATGGCAGCCCAGTCCACACGTTCCTTGAAGTTGGAATCGATAACGGAGAAGGAAGAGATCAGATACAAAAAAGCCTGCAGAAGAGAAAGGATCGTTCGCATAGATGTCATCTCCTTATCAAAGCAAATCGCCTGTCCTGAGCTTGCGGATCCAGTCAAGGATCGTCGTATAGATCGCATGCAGTTTATCCGAAAGCAGCGCTTTGCGCTGTTCTCTCGTGCCGAGACTGTCGATCATGCCGAACGAGTACAGCGCCGTCTGATCGACGCTTCCGTCCGTATACAGCTTCGCGTAATCCGCAAACGCCGTGCGCGAAAACGCACCGCTGTCGGTACGCAGGACCTCTCCCCATTTTTCGCAGAGCGTTTCGTAGCTGTCATTCTGACAGTCGATCTTCTCGATCGACGAAGAGCCGTACAGGAACCACGGAGAATTGTCCGCGCCGTTTCCGGCGCCCTTGTAGGTCCACGTCGTCCAGCTCAGTTCGCGCCGATTGAACAGAGAGAAAAGATAGTCGAAGGAAGAAATGCCGCGCGGATAAAACTCACCGATATAGAACGGCGCATGATAATTCGCACGACGGATCTCGTTGACCTTATGCAGATACGACGGATTCGTCACATCGTACAGATGCTCCTGATAAACCACGTTCGTCCAGCCGTACACATCCGGTCCGCAGATCGCGGACGGGTCCCAGATCGCCTCCATCGTGATGATATGGCGGCTGTCAACAGCGCGAATGGCACGGTACAGTTCATCCGAAAAATCCCAGAACGTCTGCTTAAAACTTCTGTCGCGCGTGATGTTCGTGCCGAGCGGCTCGTTCATCAGATCATACATTGCGACAGTCGGTTCATCGGCATAGTGCTTTGCAAGCTCCGTCCAGAAGTCGAGCGTCACTTCACGGAAACGCGCTCCCTGCGCAGTGTCGTCGAACAGCGACATCGACTTCGATTTGCCGCAGTGGTCGTAGTCGTTCTGGTACCCCGGCAGACCGTGCAGATCGAGGATCAGATACAATCCGTACTTTCGGCACATCGAAACCACGCCGTCCAGTTCGGAGAAGTCGATGTGTCCGCGCGCGTCACGGTACCAGGTTCCGTTGTCGTCGCGCTGCAGATTGCGGTACCAGATCGGCAGACGGATCACGTTCATGCCCATATCCGCAACGTTCTGATAATCCTGCTCGATGATCCAATTCGCGCGGTAATGCTTGAACAGATCATGCGTCGCGTCCTGTCCGAAGCGGGAGACGAGCGTCTGATAGGTGTTTTCCTCGCCGGAAGGATCGATAAACGGGCAGAACCAGTCCTCCAATATACCCCATCCGCCGAAATTCGTTCCGCGAAGAACGACCGTCTCGCCGGATTCGTTCACGATCCGCTCCCCTTCGGTGTGCAGATATTCCGGCACATTCGTCTCAGCTGCCGCAGAAAACGCAGTACCGAGCAAAAACAGCACAAGCGCCAGGAATGCGGACAGGATCTTCTTTCCGGTCTTGTTCATGCTATCCCCTCCTAAGGTTATGACAGGTTTTGGATCGCCTTTTCATATGCTTTCGGCGCATCCAGCCCTTTCGTACTGTCAGCGCGGATCGTCGTAACGCTCTTGATGAACGTGGAATCGTAGAAAGATTGAACGGCAGCGGACTTTTTGATTGCATTGCCGACGGCATTCAAAGAATCGAGTGCGGATTTAAGTCTTTTGTCGGATTTGCACAGCAAGATCGCCTCGTCGATCTGCGACCTGGCCGCACGCAGGTTCTCCGTAGCGGACGTCGCAAGCGTCTTTCCCTCCTCGGCAGATGCGCTGATCGAGGCATCCGCCTCGTCGTGCGCCGTCTGCAGATGCGTGCGGATCGTTTCGCCGTACTGCGT
>CADAGA010000237.1 GCA_902787275.1 Oscillospiraceae bacterium
GGCAACGGCACGCTCGAGGATATCGACCGCCTCGAGGAGCTGGCCTACTATATCAAGGCGAACTCCCTTTGCGGTCTCGGCCAGACGGCGCCCAACCCCGTGCTTGCGACGCTGAAGTTCGTCCGCGACGAATACGTCGCGCACGTGGTGGACAAGAAGTGCCCCGCCGGCGTGTGCAAGAACCTGCTGCAGTACAAGATCCTGGCCGACAAGTGCAAGGGCTGCACCGCCTGCGCGCGCGTCTGCCCGGTCAATGCGATCTCCGGCACGGTCAAGCAGCCGCATTCGATCGACCCCGAAAAGTGTATCAAGTGCGGTTCCTGCCAGGCCAAGTGTAAGTTTGGCGCAATCATCAAGGAATAAGGGGGAGCTGAAGATATGGATATGATCAATGTGAAAGTAAACGGCGTAGAAGTCAGCGTGCCCAAGGGTACGACGGCGCTCGAAGCAGCGCGCATCGCCGGCGCCGAGATCCCGACGCTCTGCTTCCTCAAGGACATCAACGAGATCGGCGCGTGCCGCATCTGCGTGGTCAAGGCGAGCAAGGCCAGAGGCTTCGTCGCGTCGTGCGTTTATCCCGTCAACGACGGCGAGGAGATCACGACCAATTCGCCCGACCTCATCAAGTCGCGCAGAATGACGCTCGAGCTGATCCTCTCGAACCACAAGAAGGAATGCCTGACCTGCGTGCGCTCGCAGAACTGCGAGCTGCAGCAGCTTTGCCAGGAATACGGCGTGGAGAACCAGGAACGGTTCGCCGGCCGCATGAACAAATATGACATCGACCGCTCCGCGTCGCACATGTACCGCGACAACGAGAAGTGCATCCTTTGCCGCCGCTGCTCGGCCGTCTGCGAAAAGCTGCAGGCAGTCTCCGTCATCGGCGCAAACGACCGCGGCTTTGATACGCATATCGCGTCTCCGTTCGAGCTGCCGCTCGGCGACGTCGCGTGCGTGTCCTGCGGCCAGTGCATCACCGTCTGCCCGACGGGCGCGCTTTCCGAGCGCGACGACACGCAGAAGGTCTATGACGCCATCCAGGATCCCGACAAGTTCGTCGTCGTGCAGACCGCGCCGTCCGTGCGTGTGGGTCTGGGCGAAGAGTTCGGCATGGAGATCGGCTCCATCGTCACCGGCAAGATGATCAGCGCCATCCGCCGTCTGGGCGTGGACAAGGTGTTCGACACCAACTTCACCGCCGATCTGACGATCATGGAAGAGGCGACGGAGTTCCTCGGCAGATACACCACCAAGGAGCGCCTGCCGCTGATCACGTCCTGCTCTCCCGGCTGGATCAAGTTCTGCGAGTATTACTATCCCGAAATGATCCCGAATCTGTCCACCTGCAAATCGCCGCAGGGCATGTTCGGCGCCGTCGCCAAGACGTACTACGCCGAAAAGATGGGCATCGACCCGAAGAACATCTTCGTCGTCAGCGTCATGCCCTGTACCGCCAAGAAGTTCGAGGCCGAGCGCGTCGATTACACGGCGGTCAAGGGTCTGCCGGACATCGACGTCGTGCTGACCGTGCGTGAGCTGGCGCGGATGATCCGCAAGAACGGCATCCTGTTCAATCAGCTTCCCGACGGCGAATTCGACGCGCCGTTCGGACTCGGCTCCGGCGCGGGCACGATCTTCGGCGCGACGGGCGGCGTGATGGAAGCGGCGCTTCGTACGGCGGTATTCTCCATCACCGGCAAGAACCCGGCCAAGATCGAGTTCGAGGACGTCCGCGGTACGCAGGGCATCAAGGAAGCCAAGTACAACGTCGCCGGCAACATCGTGCGCGTTGCGGTCGCTTCCGGTCTTGCAAACGCCAAGAAGCTGCTGGAGATGGTCAAGTCCGGCGAGAAGGAATACGACTTCATCGAGATCATGGCTTGTCCCGGCGGCTGCGTCAACGGCGGCGGTCAGCCCATCCAGCCCGCGAAGGTGCGCAACGTGCGCGATCTGCGCGCGGAGCGTGCGGCCGGTCTTTACAAGGACGACCAGCAGCTTCCCGTCCGTTTCTCCCACGAGAATCCCGACATCAAGCGCATCTACGAGGAGTATCTCGAGAAGCCCAACAGCCACAAGGCGCACGAGATCCTGCACACCGGCTACACGGTACGCAGCAAGTATTAAACCGCAGCTTCAAATGCAAAACCGCGATCGGAAAACCGGTCGCGGTTTTTTGTGTGCATTGGGGTGCGGGTGCGCGGCAGAGCACAAAATATTGTGTTTTTCATAAAAAAGAAGCCGCTTTATCTTGACAATCGTTCAAGCCTGCGATACAATATTGGTATACCGTTTTTTCTAAAGGGGAGAGAGCGATGCAAAGCGTACTTGCGTTCTTTATGTCGATCATCATGTTCCTGATGCCCACGGTGAACTACCCGCACCGGGAGATCGACAAGTCGGATTGGACGACGGATTATACCTACGTGTTCGTTCCCGGTCTCATCGGGTGGGGCGACGATTCGCTCATGGACAACGTCGTCTCCTATTTCGGGACGTTCAGCGGCAACCTGATGCGGTATCTGCGCGCGCGCGGGCTTGACTGCCACTCGGCGACCATGAGCCCCGAAAACAGCGCATGGGATCGCGCATGCGAGCTGTACGCGCAGCTGACGGGCACGAAAACCGACTACGGCGCGGCGCACAGCGAGCGCTGCCACCACGCACGCTACGGCAAGGATTATACCGGCAAGGCGCTGATCGACGATTTCGACGCCGAGCACAAGGTCAACCTGATCGGCCATTCCTTCGGCGGCGCGACGATCCTCGAATTCCTCGAGCTGCTCGCGAACGGCGACGAGACCGAGATGGAAAAGACCGGCACGCAGACGTCCTCTCTGTTCGAGGGCGGCAAGTCGGACTGGGTCTACTCGCTCACGACGCTCGCGTCGCCCACCAACGGCACGACGCTCTATGAAGTCAGCAATCCCGAAACGGTCACGCCCGAGATCGTGGACAGCTATCCCGGCAAGGCGATCATGAAGATGGTCGACGCCATCACGCTCAAAAAGACGCGCCCGTTCTCCGACACGGCGGTGTACGATATGCGTCTGGACCGCGCGCAGGAGCTTGCGCGCTCGTGGGAGACGATCGACTCGGTGTACTATTTCTCCTACTGCTGCACGTGCTCGCAGCCGGGTATCGCCGGCACGCAGGTGCCGAAATCCGAGATGGTGTTCATCATGAAGCCGCTTTCCACCGCGATCGGCATGTTCCAGGGCGAGACGAAAGGCGGCGTGAAGATCGACGACAAATGGAGAGAAAACGACGGTCTCGTCAACACGATCTCCGAACGCGCACCCTTCGGCGCGCCGCAGAA
>CADAGA010000238.1 GCA_902787275.1 Oscillospiraceae bacterium
CGATCAGCAGCAATGATCTCTTCGGAGCCTTCAGCGATTTCGTACTGGCCCTTGACAGCCGTGTTGTAAGCAAGGATGATCGCATCCTCGACCGTGACAAGGCCGCCGGGAGCAACCGTTCTGATTGCGTTGTTGACGCCGTAGTCGCCGATGATCGTGGCGCGCTTCAGGGTAACGGTAGCGCCGCTGTAGGCCATGATGCCGCTGCCTGCCGCAACAAGCGTCGGATCATTGATCGGCGTGGTGGGCACGCGGATCATGCCGCCGACAAGGCGGACGCCGTCTGCGACAAGGTTGCCGCCTCTGAGCGAGATCGCGGGCGGGCAAGTGTCGGACACGGTCTTGATCATTTCCATGGTCGAGCACTTCTTGAACATTGCCTCAACCTGGCCGTTGGTAACGGTGACGTCGGCATTCTTGATGGTGATCGCGGCTTTGCCGTAGTCACCGGTCAGCTGATAGCCGCCGAGGTCGAGCGTGATGTTCTTGGTGATGGTGACGGATTCGGTGGTGTTCTTGGTCATCGTGACGGTATCACCGGCCGCTGCTGCATCGATCTTGGACTGCAGGGTCTCAGCTGCGGAAGCTGCGACAGCGCAGGTGCCGACGATCATGATAACGGCAATGATAACTGCAAGAACACGTTTTGCTGTTTTCATGGGTAATCAATCTCCTTTGCGTTTTTTTTGAATATCTAATGCGGGAGAGGTTTGCTGCATTTTCTCCCGCGTTATTCCGAAGGTTAATCGGTCGCGTTGTTGGACGTGCGGACGATGTCGCCGTACACCACGAACTGCTCACCCGAGGCATTCTTGACGATGATGAACGGACGCGCGGTCACGACGGTGGCTGCGCTGACCTTCGCCTTCGCCAGCGAGAACGTGCCGCTCAGCTCGTTGGACGTACCGTACGCCTTGCGAACGGTCGCCGTCGCCGAATCCTTGGCGTTGTCGACGGTCATCTGCTGGTCGGTAACGGAGGACGACGACATGAGCATGCCGTGGGAAATGACCGCGTAGGTCTCGGGGACGCTGCGCTCGGCGTAGAACGTGAGCTTCATGGACGACATGTCGCGGACGATCTTCGTGATGCGGATCACGGGTTCGGGCGTGACTTCCTCGCCGTAAACAGCGGTCAGCGTCACGTCGTAGTTGATGCGGAAGCTGTAGTTGTTTTCATAGCTGACGACGTTGCCGTCCGCGTCCTTCCAGTAGGAGAAGGTCTCGCCGGAACCGTTTTTCGGCTCGGCCTTGATCGTGACGGTCTGGAAGTTGGTGTACGAGCCGGCGCCGGAAACGCCGCTGCCGTTCGTGATGGCTACCGTGAATTCCGAACCTTCGACTCTGTACCGCGGGTAGATGATCTGATCGCTCGGGTCATTCGTCGCGTCGGCCGCCGACGTCGACCAGCCGAGGAATACGAAGCCCGGGAGCTTCGTGTCGCCGGGAGGCGTGAGCGTGGCGCCGATCCTGTACGTGTCCTTCTGCAGAACGGTGCCGCCGTAGTTGACCCACGTGATGACGTGGCTGGTGCTGCTCGACTTGGAATATACGGCGCGCAGGTGCATACGGGATGCGGCCTCAAACTCGACCGTGCGTTCATAGGAATACACGCGCGCGTCATACTCGTCCTGCCAGTACAGGAACTTGCGCGTGTTGGTGTCGTTCGCCGTGAATTTACACTTCGTTCCGAGCGCGAGCGTGCCGATGTAGCTGTTGTCGAAATCGCCGCCGTCGTCGCCGACGACCCAAACCACTTCGCCGCCGTTCGTTGTCACCTTAACGTCACATTCTCCGCTGTTATTGTCGCCCTGGAACGACAGAATCGTCCCGGCGTAAGACGTCAGGAGACAGGAGGCCACCAAAGCCAGCGCAACCATGATGGAGATCGCACGCTTCGGGATGGCTGAACGTTTCATGAAATCCCTCCTAAAGGAAGACCTTTTCACACATTTAGAGTCATATTCATTATACGAGGATCACCCTAAAAAATCAAGTCATTTTTCAAATTTTTCAATTTTTCCGAGTTTGTCTAAATCTGCACGCAGAAAATTAGGCATTATAACGAAAAATGACATTCCGAGTCCCCTTCCGGCACACGGATTTTTGTGCTCTCAAAGACGATCTGCCGGCCGCCGACGGCGCCGGTCAGGCTGATCTCTGTTTTATCCGAAAAAAGAATCTCACAATCGACATAACCGCCGCGTACTGGCACGCGTTTCATGCGGATTCGGGAGCCGTTTTCGCGCCATGAATCCGGGATGCCGCGGCAGAGAATCAGCGTGCCGTCCGCCTTTTCCGACAGCAGCGCGTCGAGCAGCGCCTTGGTCGCCGTCGACTGCCCCCACATGTGCGGGCATGACCCGCCGCCGCCCGACGCGTGCGGGCGATTCCACGGACTGTCCTCCTGCGGCGGGTGAATGCCCTCCCACCACGAAAACGGGCCGGACATGGCATGGTCGATCATGAAGCGGTACGCCTCGATCGCGGATGCGCGATGCCGTTCGCCGCGCAGTCCCGCGCTGCCGTAGCCCGCGTTGTAGGCGCTGCAGTACCAGCCGTGCGGGTAGCCGCCGAAGTTGTACGCGCTGTCCGAAACACTTGCGCGCCGTTCCTGCACGTAGTCGTACGTTTCATCGATCCATTCCGGCAGCTCCTGCGGCTGCGGCGCGCCGAGCAGATACCCGTCCCACGCCCAGCGGCCGAACAGGAACATCGACAGCGCGTTCGCGTCGCGCACGTCGGCGCGCGGACCCGTTTCGTTAGCCTCGGTCATCGAGATCGGGATATAGCGGACGCCCGTTTTCGCACGCAGCGCGGAGAACGCGGACGTCCATGCCGCAAGCAGACTGTCGTACTGCGCGCGCGCCCACCGCGCCTCCTCCCGTTCGCCGAGCTCGTCGCATATATAATTGTATGCCGCAAGGCCGGTCAGCGCCGACCAGTTGTCGACCGTCCACTGTCCCAGCGAGTCGATTGCGTTCGTGCGGCGCATCAGACCGTTTTCGGCACGGTCACGCTCGATCGCGTGCGTATTCTCCCGGATCTGCGGCAGCTTGCTGCGCAGCAACGCCGTGTCGCCCGTTTTCATCAGGTACAGCGCGAAGGGACAGCTGTATTTCCAGCGCGCGTCGGGATACTGCACGTTGTCGAGGATGTGCGAGGTGTACTGCGAAAAACCGCGGAAGTCGCCCATCGCCACGAGCGACGCCGTGATGCCGATGATATCGTGATCGAACACCGCGTCGTAGCCGTTTTCGCCCACGTGCAGGCAGTCGCCGTCCTTGACGATCATGGTGTAGATG
>CADAGA010000239.1 GCA_902787275.1 Oscillospiraceae bacterium
CCGCGGATCGTCCCGCACAAGCGCCGCCGCAAGCAGCGCGTCCTCGATCGTCTCCTCACGGACGGTCAGAGGGCGCTTCTTCATTTTTCGCGCGTGCGCGAACGTCCGCTTGTCATACCGCACGGACGCGATCCCGTGCTTTGCCAAACCTTCCGCAAGGTCGCGAAACGGCGTCAGCTTCATGACTCTTTCGTCCATATCGCTCGGGCCGGAGCCGTGCACCAGCACGACGGCCGGCACCGGTTCCGACAGATCGTCCGGAAGCGTCAGCAACCCGTTCAGCGGGTATTCGGTATCCTGTCCGAGCACGATTTTCTCACAAATCATTTGCATTCCTCTTTCATCTGAAAAACAACGTCTGCACGACCGACCTGAAAAACGTTTCCGCACGCGCGCAGCATGCCTTGAGACAGCGAACGATTTCGCAGACGATCTGCGGCAGGTGCGTGTATTGAACGCGGACCGTGCAGGAGTTCGAGACGTGCGCCGTGCCGGACGCGTCCGTCACGACGCACCGTACGGTCGTTTCGCCGCGGGCGACGCCCGTGACCACGCCGTTCGGATCGATCGAGGCGACGCCGGGATCGTCGGACTCAAACGCGATCTGATAATTCGGCACGTTCGAGTCGATCTGCGCCGTAACGGTCGCATTCTTCCGAAGGATGCAGACCAATGCCGCGGGGATCGTCACCGTGATCTGTGCGGGCACGTCGCCCAGCGCCGCGTATAAAAAGAAGTAGTCGTCGTACAGACCGAGGCAGGCGTCCATCCCGGCGTTGGTGCTGAACGCTTTCTCCATGACGGTCGTCCAGGAGCCGTACTGCGCGTACAGCTCGTCCGGAAGAGGGCCTTCCTCGTGACCGTATTTTTCAAGATTTCTCTGCTTGACCGCCGCCAATTCCTCCGGATCGTCCGCATAGGCGGCAAGGCGGATCTCGTTGCGTCTCGTGCTGACGGCGCGGGCGATCTCCTCGGTCGTTTTCCCCTGCGCCTGCATGTCCCGCAGCATTTCGTACATGGATTCGATGCTCTGATGGTACGCGATCCGGTCAAGACGCCCCTGCTCCACGATCTGCGGATCGCTCCAATCCGCGGACGCGTACAGCTTCAGACTGCCGGTTTCACTCGGGCGGAAGCCGTAGACCGCCGTGTCGTCCGCCACGATATCCTTCATCGCTTTCGGGTTCAGGCAGGGATCGTGGACGTAACGGAACCCGTCCGCGGCCGACGCCGCAGCGGCAGTACACACAAGCAGAGCGATCAGGATGAACGCCGCAAGCCTTCTCCCGATGCTGACAAAACCATTTTTCAAAACGCAGCACTTCCTTCTTCGGATTCATTTTTGTTCCCGTTATTTGCCCGCCTCAAAAAGCAGGCGGGTATCTGCCGAACCGCTGACCGAAAAGACGGCGAACCCGTTTTCGACTCCGACAAACGCGAGCCCGCCCGCGCCGGTGAAACGGTCGTTCTGAACCACGACGACGCCGTTGCACTTCACCGTTTGTCCGTCGGCATACGGAATGCAGATCTGCGCCGTCGTATTTGCCGGCACGAGCGCGTCAAGCACGAACGCGTTTTCCGTTTTGTATTCGCTCACGCGGATCATTCCTCTGACGGACGGAACGACGCACGTCACCGTGTCCGGCTGCGTCAGCTGCGGCTTGATGATGAACTCCGCATATCCCGCCTTCACGGGTCTGATCCCGGCAAAGTATTTGCTCATGATGACCAGAGGCCCGCCGGACCATGCGTGATTGGACGTGCCCTCGACTTTCACCCAGTGTTCCCAGAGCGTGGAATAGTCTTCCCCGATCATCGCGTCGTACCGTTTCAGCATCCGGTTCCTTGCCGCGTCGTACCGATCCATCCGGCAAAGCGCTTCCAGCACGTAATACTCCATATACGGGCTTGAATTGAAGGTGTTTTCAAGGACGCCGGCGACGGCCTCGTATTTCTCTTTTCCGGCAAGACCGGAGAGCACCGCAAGCGCGTTTGCCCTGTCGTCGGGTCGGATAACGCCGCCGCTTTTATAGCCTTTCTTCGTCCAAAGAGTCTCGTAACCGGCCTCGATCCTGCGCATCCTGTCGGACAGATCGCCGTCGTCCTTGCCGAGGACTCCGGCCATGTTCCGGATGCACGAGAGCGCATAGTAGTACCATGCGTTCTCGATCGCTGTCGTATCGGCGTTCGAGCCCCAGTCCATCCAATCCCAGGAACCGGCGCGATGCTCCACGAGACCGTCGTCGCCGAGCTCCCAGAGATGCACGTAATGCACGCTCGCGTCGTACACGGCGCGCAGGAACTCCCGATCGCCCGTGTACAGATAGTAAGTCCAGAACCCGCAGATCCCCGCAAGCTGCTGCGCGGGAAGCTCGTGATAGCTGTTGCCGCACGGCACGACGGTCTGCAGGACGTTCGTGCTGCTGTCAATATGTCCGAGCATGGACGCGACGCCCTTCTGATACAGCAGCAAAGCATCCGCATCCAGCGCGTACATCGACATCGCCATCTCGTTCGTAACGTCGCCCCACCACTGCGCTCTTTCCCGGTCGGGGCAATCCATGAAGTTGTCGCGCATCGTCACGTAAAGGGTGCGCAGAGATTTTTGCCAGAGTGTATTCAGCTTTTCGTCCTGACATACGAACGAGCCGGAAAACGCCGTGTTGTAGCCGGTCTCTCTGTATTTCAGCTCCAGTATCTTCACGCCCGCCGGGATCTCATAGGCGATATGCTCGCCGTTGAACCAGCCGAGCGCCTCAAATTCCTGCTCGCCGTTTTTCGTGATATAGGTGTCGCTGACGCCGCCCATCCACGTGTTCTCGGTGACGATCCGGATCTTCTTTCCCGCTTTCGCCTCAACCTTGAGATACGGCGTGCACTGCGCGTTATACGGTATATCGAGCGTGATCGTCCTTTTGATCCGGAACTTGCGCCCCTTGTAATCCCCCGAATTCTCGTAGTCCTTCAGCCCGTAATCCTTCAGCAGAGGGATCCCGCGCGGGTACGTCCTTCCCCACGGCGCACAGCCGCCCGTTCCGTTTTCCTGCGCGTTTTTCCAATCGCTGTCGTCGAAGTCGGGAGAAAGCCAGTCGCCGATCTCCTTGCGCGCGTCATAACAAATATTGCTTTCGGGCAGTCTGTAATTGGGCTGCAGCGCGCCCGTATCCTTCGCGTACGCCGTGTTGCGGCACGCTTTCCAGCTGCTGTCCGAGCGGACGTCTCCCGCCTCGAACAGAAATCCCGCTTTGCCGCTGTCGGTATTGGAAAAGCTCGTGTCCTTTCCCCAATACCAGACCAG
>CADAGA010000240.1 GCA_902787275.1 Oscillospiraceae bacterium
GTGGTAAAGCAGGAGGAAAAGAACGCAGAGTACGAGCAGATGCTCGAAAGCGGCGATCTCGACGCCTTCGTGGAAAAGAGAGCAAGAGATGAGGATCTCGGGTATGCCTATCCGGACGAGCGTGTCTATTACGACATGAGCGCCGGCGACTGATCCCGGATATCATAAATCGTATTTGGGAGGATATTTTCTTTATATGCCGTGTGAGGTTGGAGCCATCGTAGAAGGCAAAGTCACGGGATTGACGGATTTCGGCGCGTTTGTGGGGCTGGAGGACGGCTCGACGGGAATGGTGCACATTTCCGAGGTGTCCGCTTCTTACGTCAAAAACATCCGCGACCATCTGAAAGAAGGACAATCCGTCAAGGTCAAGGTCATCAGCATCGACGACAACGGACGCATCAATCTGTCCATCAAAAAGGCCGAGGCGCCGCAGGGCGAGCGTCCCGCGCGTCCGCGTCCGGCAAAGCCGCAGGGACAGCAGCGCCGTTCCGCGCCGCCTGCCAACGTCTGGCAGGGACAGAAGTCTGCCCCGACCGAGGGACAGTCGTTCGAGGAAATGATGGCGCGGTTCAAGCAGGTGAGCGATGAAAAGATCACCGATCTCAAGCGCGCGGGCGATTCCCGTCACGGCGGCTACTCCAGACGCGGTTCCGGCAATCGCTGAGACAAAGGGTGAGAGTTTTGAAAGTTCGGCATTTTCTGACGGCGACGGCGTTTTTCGTCTGTCTCGCCGTTTTTTTGTGTGCGTGCGGCAAGGGTGCGGACGACGCTTCGACGACGGAGCCGGTTGTGCCGTCGCCGTGGTCCGAGGCGCAGGTATTCACGCTGCCGTCCGAGGCGCCGACCGGCGGCAAAGAGGAAAAGCAGGCGGATACGGAACAGACGGACGTCGTTCTGAACCGCATCAAAGCGGCGCGCGCGGTCTACGGAATGTTCAGCGAGACGCGCCCGCAGCTTGACAAAACGGACAAGATCGAGGTCGAGCAGGGTCTGTTCGCGTACCGCGTGAGCGAACCGCAGTTTGCCACGATGGAAAAGCTGCACGCCTATCTGAACGGCTATTTCTCCGACGACATCTCGCAGCGTCTGCTGAACATCGGGATCTTCACGGAGATCGACGGCAAGCTCTACGCGATCGACGCCGCCATGCGTCCGCCGCAGAGCGCCGACCTGCAGGTCAAGGTGACGGAAAAGACGGACACGACCGAGCGTTACCGTCTGACGGTCAAGGGCGAGGCGGAAAAGACGTACGATTACGTCTACGCAAAGCAGGAGGACGGCAAATGGGTGTTCACCCATTTCGAGGCCTATTGATACACAGAAAACGGGACTGCCCGCCGCGGCAGTCCTTTCTTGTAAAGGAGAGAGTGGTATGCGAGAGATCCATGTGCGAGAAGTGGAACAGGCGGTCTGCGACTTGTTTCAGCAGGCGAATCGCGTGCTGCCGCAGGATCTGACGGACTGCATCGTCTGTGCGCGCGAGCGGGAGACGGACGAGCTGCCGCGCGCGATCATGGGCGATATCGTCGACAATCTGGCGGCGGCGAAGAATCTGCACGTGCCGATCTGTCAGGATACCGGCATGGCGGTGCTGTTCTGCGACCTGGGTCAGGACGTGCATCTCGTCGGCGGCGACTTCGGAGAAGCGGTCGACTGCGGCGTCCGGCGCGCGTACAGGGACGGCTATCTGCGCCTGTCCGTCGTGCGCGATCCGCTGCGCCGTGTCAACACGGGCGACAACACGCCGGCGATCGTCCATCTGCGCATCGTTCCGGGCGATCGGATCTCCCTGACCGCGGCGCCGAAGGGATTCGGCAGCGAAAACATGAGCGCACTGCGGATGTTCACACCGTCCGCGACGGTCGACGAGATCGAGGACTGGCTCGTTTCCGCCGTCCGTACCGCGGGCAGCAACCCCTGTCCGCCGATGGTGCTGGGCGTGGGGATCGGCGGTGACTTCGAGTCGTGCGCGCTGCAGGCGAAACGTGCGCTCTGCCGTCCCGTCAGCGTGCGCAATCCCGATCCGTTTTACCGCGAGATGGAGGATCGCCTTTTGGAAAAGGTCAACGCGCTCGACGTCGGACCGCAGGGCTTCGGCGGCAAAACGACGGCGCTGTCCGTTGCGATCGAGCCTGCGCCGACGCATATCGCGGGACTCCCGGTCGCGCTGAACGTCGGCTGTCACGTGACGCGTCATGCGCATAAAACGCTATGATCGTGTCAAAATTGTGAATAATTATTAAAATATTCAGGGTATCCCCTTTACTTTTTGGTTATTCTGTGCTATACTGAAGATGCTCCATAGGAGTTCATATAGAGTTAGGAGGATGTTGTTATGAAGATCAACATTACCGGAAGAAAGTGCACGCCGCGCGATTCCTTCAAGGATCATGCCGAGAAGAAGCTCTCCAAGGTCGCCCGTTTCTTTGACGACGACGCGGAGGCGAAAGTTACGGCAACGGTGGAAAAGTCCTGCCAGATCGTCGAGGTGACGGTCTCCAGCCGCGGAATGATCTTCCGCGCCGAGGAAAGCGCACCGAACATGAACGAAGCGCTGGACGACTGCATCGATTCCATCATCCGACAGATCCGCAGAAACAAGACCCGTCTGGAGAAGCGGCTGCGCACGGGCGATTTCGACGCCATCATCGCGGAAGCGGAGTCGGCGGTCGACGAGGAAGAGCAGTACGAGGTGGTGCGCACCAAAGCGGTCGTGCTCAAGCCCGAGAGTGTGGAAGAGGCGATCCTGCAGATGAACCTGCTCGGACACAAGTTCTACATGTTCCGCAATGCGGAGACCGCGGAGATCAACGTGGTCTATAAGCGCAACGACGGCGGCTACGGCGTCCTCGTTCCGGAAGTTGAATAATCTGAATCATTCAGCCCTGCGGTTTCGGCCGCAGGGCTTTTTTTCGCTCTGTCCCGCCGTGACCGGTTTTTGCCGCGGCGCGTGCACGCGGCTCGGACGGCACAAAAAGACGAACGATTTTTCTTGTATTTTTTGTAAATCTATGGTATTCTATAATTTAGATTATTATCTGAACAGATAGGGGGCGCTCGCTTGCCGGTACGCGAATTCTTGCACAAAAAGAGGCTTTCGCCGTTTCAGAAAATCATTCTCGGCTTCGCGGGTCTGATCCTGCTGGGCGCGCTGATCCTGATGCTGCCGATCGCAACGCGCGCGCGCGTGGTCACGCCGTTCCCGAACGCGCTGTTCACCGCCGTTTCCGCCGGATGCGCGGTCAGGCTGTGATCCTCGCGCTGATCCAGATCGGCGGTCTGGGCGTCGTCACCATCGCCGTTTCCTTTGCGCTGCTCTCCGGAAAAAAGATCTCGCTTACGCAGCGCAGCGTCATGCAGAGCTCCATCAACGCGCCGCAGGTCGGCGGGATCGTGCGTCTGACGGGCTTTATCCTCCGGCTCACCTTTGCCGTGGAGCTTCTGGGCGCGCTCTGCCTGATGCCCGTGTTCTGTCGGGATTTCGGCGCAAAGGGGATCTGGCTGTCGGTCTTTCATTCGATCTCCGCGTTCTGCAACGCCGGCTTCGATCTGATGGGTTCTGCGGGAAACGAGTTCGCGTCCGTGACGCGCTATGCAGGCAATCCCTACCCGCAGATCGTACTGATCCTGCTGATCGTGATCGGCGGCATGGGATTCCTGACGTGGGAGGACGTTTCCCTGCACCGCTTCCACCTGCGGCGTTACCGCATGCAGAGCAAGGTGATCCTGACGATGACCGCGCTGCTGATCTTCCTGCCGGCGCTGTTCTTCTTCGTGGTTGAATTCCGCAGCGAGAGCTGGGGATTCCGCGTCGTCAACGCCCTGTTCCAGTCCGTCACGACGCGTACCGCCGGATTCAATACGGTGGATCTGCGCGCGATGCACGAAACGGGGCAGACGCTCATGATCGTGCTCATGCTCATCGGCGCTGCACCCGGCTCGACGGGCGGCGGCATGAAGACCACGACGGCCGCCGTGATGCTGGCAAACATGTGGGCGACCTTCCACCGCAGGGACAACGCGTCGTTTTTCGGACGCAGGATCGACGAAAAGACCGTCAAGGACGCGTCGACGGTCCTGATGCTGTACGGCACCCTGTTTGCGGCGGGCGCTGTCCTGATCAGCCTTTTGGAGGGTCTGCCGATCCACGACTGTCTGTTCGAGACGGCGTCGGCGATCGCGACGGTCGGTCTGACGCTGGGGATCACGACGAAACTCGGCGTGCTTTCAAAGTGTATTTTAATGCTGCTCATGTTCACGGGCAGAGTCGGAGGATTGACGGTGGTTTATGCGGCCATGCCCGAAATGCCGAAGATCATCTCCAAACTGCCGCAGGAAAAAATATCCGTCGGATAAAAGGAGAAACTCGCAATGAAAAACGTTTTACTGATCGGACTCGGCAGATTCGGCAGACACATTGCCATGCATCTCAACGAGATGGAGCACAGCATCATGGCGGTGGATAAGAACGAAGAACGCGTCAACAAGGTCCTGCCGTTCGTGACGAACGCGCAGATCGGCGACAGCACGGACGCGCAGTTCCTGCGCTCGCTCGGCGTCGGCGACTACGATCTGTGCATCGTGACCATCGGCGGCGACTTCCAGAGCTCGCTCGAAACGACGTCCCTGCTCAAGGAGCTGGGCGCGCGGTTCGTGATCTCCCGCGC
>CADAGA010000241.1 GCA_902787275.1 Oscillospiraceae bacterium
TTCGTACAGCGCCTTGAGCTGTGTGATCGCCATAGGTCTGTCCTTGTACCGCCGGTCGTATATAATCCGCAGCGCGAGGATCTCATCTTTGTTTTCTTCGATGAAATCACGGAAAGAACGGAGAACCCGGTCGGCGTTCGCCTGCTTGTCTGCGTCATATCCGGCAAACAGTACGAAGTCGATATTCACCGAGTCGATGACCTGCTCGTGACTGCGCCGCACTTCTTCGATAAAATGACGTACGTCCGGATTGTAAAACGGCTGCACGGCTTCGACGATCAGCGCTTTCTTTGCGTCGTCCATACGCTGCCGTTCTTCTTCGGTCGGCTCACGTTCGTCGGAAAGATCGACGCCCGCTCTGCCGGCAATCACGTCGGGATCGAAAGCGTCCAGCAGATTCTGTGCAATCCGGTTTGCGCTGACGCCAACGGTGACGCCGAACTGCGCGCGTTCGCTGCCGGTCATCTGACTGTTCAGACGAATGACGCGATTCGCAAGCGACGTGAGCGTATCTTCGTCTTTCGCGCCCATCGCAACGTTCAGCATCAATTCCTTCATGCTGACAGACGGTTTGCGCTCGAGCGTGCGCGTCTCCGTTTTCCTGGACTTCGTCACGCCGACGGCGTCCACGATCACGAAATGATCCTTGTTCTCCGTTGCGGATGGCGTGACCTTCTGCAGGTCGTCCTTGCCGAGCGTGCGGGTGCCGCGCCCCTTCATCTGCTCGAAATAATTCTTGCTGCGCACGTCGCGCATGAAGATCAGACACTCAATGGGTTTGACGTCCGTGCCCGTTGCGATCATGTCCACGGTCACGGCGATGCGGGGATAGTAGTCGTTGCGGAAAGAACTAAGCACGGATTCCGGTCTGTCCGCCTGACAGGTGATCTTCTGGCAGAATTCATTTCCTTCTCCGAACTCCTCACGAACGATCTGGATAATATCGTCGGCGTGACTGTCGGTTTTAGCAAAGATCAACGTTTTCGGCACTTCCTTACGGTGCGGGAAAAGCTGCGTAAAGAGACATCCTTTGAACGTGCGGATGACCGTCCGGATCTGGCTCGGATTGACCACGTCCCGATCCATCCGACCGGCGTCGTATTCCAGATCGTCGTCCATTTCCTTCCAGCGCTTCGCGCGCGTTTGCCGGTCACGCACTTCGATCTGCTGGCGCATGATGTGCGCGCCGTTTTTCGTGACGTCGGTTTCGATGAGGAAAATATCCTCGCCGACATTGACACCGTCGATGATCGCCTGCTCACGGGAGTATTCGCTGACCATATTCTGATTAAAAAACGCTATGGTGCGTTTGTCCGGCGTTGCGGTCAAACCGATGATAAAGGCGTCAAAATATTCGAGCACCTGATTCCAGACGTTATAGATCGACCGATGACACTCGTCCACGATGATGCAGTCGAAGAATTCCGGCGGATATTTATCGTTGTAGACAACTTCTTTTGCGCTCTGGCTGCTCGCACCGCTCTGCTCAAACAGAGAACCTTCCTCAGCAGAGTCGTCCAGTTTTTCGCCCTTCAGGATGGAATACATCCGCTGAATGGTGCTGATGCAAATCTGAACGTCATCCGGGATATAGGAACTGTTCAGCCGGCGAACGCCATACAGCTCCGAAAACGTGCGGCTGTCGTCGTTTGGCTTGTATGCGAGAAATTCGCGCTCTGCCTGTTCGCCCAGAGATTTGGTATCCACAAGAAACAGAATGCGTTTCACCTGCGCGTATTTCAGCAGACGATAAGACGCCGTGATCGCCGTGAAGGTTTTGCCTGCGCCGGTCGCCATCTGCACCAGCGCTTTTGGACGGTTGTCGGCAAACGATGCGTCAAGGTTCTGAATAGCGGCGATCTGACATTTGCGGAACCCGGTCGGATCAAACGCGGGGAAATGCTTCATCCGGTTGCGGATCGTATCATCCTCCGACAGCAGCGCGAGAAGCGTTTGCGGTTTGTGAAAAGAGAATACGCGGCGGGAACGGTATTTGACGTCCTGATAATCGGTAAAACGTGTGATCTCTCCGGTCGCCTCATACGCGAAACGGATACTGTAATCTGTGTGAATGTACTTGAATTTACTGCCCGCATATCGGCCGGACTGCCCCTCGACGACAGTGATGTTTTCGCCCAGATCGTCCTTTTTGGCTTCCACCACGCCAACCGGTTCCCCGTCCACAAAAAGAGCATAATCGACCGGCCCGGTGCTGGTCGGGTATTCCCTGACCGCTACACCGAGCGAAGCCATCGGATTGACGTCTTTAAAGTCCTGCAAAACCCAGCCGGACTGTTCAAGACGTGTATCGATGCGTTGCCGAGCTTTTTCTTCGGGAGACATACTGTACACCTCGTTGGATACGGCATTCATAATAATATCTTATTATAACAAAAATTGACAATTAATGCAAGACTCTCGATCCGATCATTTTGTCGTTTCGCGAGGAATACAGCTTATTTGCAGAAATCTCTCATAGAAACCGTTTTAAGCATCATAACACCAAACCGGCACAAAGGTTCGTAGAGGTTACGGGCTTTTGTGCCGGTTATTCATATTGTCAAATTGGTTAAAGCGAATCCGATAGAATTGATTTCTACTTGACATACGTCAAGTAATTGCATATAATATGCGTAGAGGTGACACGAATGGAAACACGGATCATTCACGACAAACAGGATCTGACCTATCTGAATTGGAGCAAGATCCGTCATTCGTCCGGTACGGCTGGTTCTTTCCTGAAAGCGACGTCGGAGATCGGCGGAAACAAGGTTTATTATAAGCTGTCAAACTACGACAACGTTCGCGGCGTTGTCGGTCACGAGAGCGTCAACGAGCTGATCGTCGACCGGCTGCTGACGATCCTCGGCATCGAGCATCTTCACTATCAGCTGATTCACGCGGATGTTCTCGTGAACGGGAAGCCGCAGGAGACGTGGGTCTGCGCTTCGGAGAATTTTCGGGCGAAGGGCGAGGACAAGCAGGCGATCGACGCGTACTATGAAAGCGAGCGCTTGACCGACGCCGAAGATGCGCTCGCATTCTGTGTGCGGATGGGTTGGGGCGATTACATTTGGAGAATGCTTGTCGTCGATTATTTGATCCTGAACCGTGACCGGCATGGCGCCAATATCGAAGTGTTGCGCAATAAGAAGCAGAAGACCGTCCGTCTGGCGCCTCTGTTTGACCACGGTCTGTCCCTGCTTTGCCGGTGCGAAACAGCGGAGGAGA
>CADAGA010000242.1 GCA_902787275.1 Oscillospiraceae bacterium
CTACACTTTCCCCATCCCGCAAGGAGTGATACGATGAAACAATCTTTACTGAATTCCAAGATCCGTCCCGCGTGCATCTACTGTGCGATCGGCAAGGTCTCGTGCGACGGCGAAAGCGTGCTCTGTGTCAAAAAAGGTGTGATGCAGCCGGATTCTCACTGCCGCGCGTTCCGTTATGATCCGCTCAAGCGTGTTCCCAAGGTTCAGGCAAAATTGCCCGAATACAGTGCGGAAGACTTTTCAATCGAATAAATTTCATTTTTCTCTTGCCTTTTTCCGCATTGTCCTATATAATAGAAGTCAGTTTGATTTGGAGGTAAAAATATGAACTATTTCGCTCTTATGAATTTCGGCGGCGCGGCAGGCAGCTCCGGCTCGTCCGGTACCGCAGGCAACGGCGGCGGTTTCGGCATGATCATCATGCTGGTCGCTATGTTCGCCATCATGTACTTCATGATGATCCGTCCGCAGAAGAAAAAGCAAAAAGAAGAACAGGCCATGCGCGACAACGTGCAGATCGGTGACGAGATCACGACCATCGGCGGCATCGTCGGTCGCGTTGTGACGGTCAAGGATGACAGCCTCATCATCGAGACAGGCGCTGACCGCAACAAGATGAAGGTCATGCGCTGGGCGGTCGGCACGAACAACACGGCGAACGAAAAGATCGAAGCCGAGCGCGCAGCTGCCAAGGAAGCAGCCGAGGCCGAGAAGCTTGCCAGAATGGAAGAAAGCAAGCAGAAGAGCGAAGCGAAAAGAAAAAAGAGCAAAAAGCGCGACGACTGATCCGGCATAACAGATCAATCCCCTTCATAAGATGGTATAAATCTTATGAGGGGGATTTCTTATGACTGCCAAAGCAGGATTCACACAGCGAAGGGAACGTTCGGTCCTGTCGACCAAAGCGGGAAAAATCGCGATTTCATCTGTCCTCGGGATCGTGATGCTGACAGCGTTATTCTTGATCGCTTCGCTGATCTGTTTGCATAAAAACGCGTCGGGCTTCGTGTTTCAGGTGGCCGCATACGCGTGCAGCGCAGTTTCTTCATTTTTCGCGGGAGTCGTCGCGGCAAAGGCGATCGGAAGAAGCGGTCTTGTGTACGGATCGCTCGCGTCGCTACCGATTTGCATCTTTCTGCTGATCCTGTGTGTCAGCATGTACGGCTCGATCGGTTACGGCTATATGATCGCATCTGCGCTGATGCTGCTGTCAGGCGCTTCGGGCGGGATCGCCGCGCTGAATCTGCGCCGCAGAAGAAGACGGTATAAATAAGACAAAGGGCTGCTCCGTTCATGGTGCAGCCCTTGTTTTTTATAGATCACAGCGGATCAGATCGTCGTACGTCTCGCCACGGATCGCAAGGCGTGTTTCACCGTCGCGCACGAATACGACAGGCGGACGGCAGTTTCGGTTATAGTTGGACGCCATGGAATAGTTGTACGCGCCCGTGCAGAGCACAGCGAGGACGTCGCCGGGCTTTACCGCCTGGATCTTCGTATGCTCCTGAATCAGGTCGCCGCTCTCACAGCACTTGCCCGCGATCGTCACCACCGTATCGCGCGGATCGCCCGCACGGTTGGCACAGAGAATCTCATAATTTGCCTGATAGAGAATGTAACGCGGGTTGTCGAACATACCGCCGTCGACACCCACGTAGGTGCGCACGTTCGGAATGTCCTTGACGGTGCCGACCGTATACAGCGTAATGCCTGCGTTTGCAGCAATCGCACGTCCGGGTTCAATGTAAATGAACGGAACCGGGAATCCGGCCTCGGCACAACGCTTGTGCAGGAAGTTGCCGACGGCATCCATATACTGCTCCAGACGCGGCGGATGATCTGTTTCCAGATAAGGGATGCCGAAGCCGCCGCCGAGATTTAGCTCTTCCATCGTAAAGCCCGTTTCCGCGCGGATGCGAAGAAACGTTGGAAAGCGCAAGCGCGCGGCGCACCGCCTCGTCCGCCTCCCCTGTCTCGAGCGCAAAGCCGAACTTGGAATCGATCTGGCCGGTGCGGATAAAGCTGTGAGTATGCGCGTCGACGCCCGGCTTGATCCGGAACAGAATATCGGCCGTCTTGCCTTTCTGTGCGGCGATCGTTTCCAGCGTCGCGAGCTCTTCGAGATTGTCGACGATGATGCGGCCTACGCCGTAGTCCACCGCCATCTCCAATTCACGGGGAGATTTATTGTTGCCGTGGAAGCAGATTTTTTCCATCGGGAATCCGGCAGATTTTGCCGTGTACAGTTCCCCGCCGGAAACGACGTCCAGACCCACGTTTTCGTCCGCGCATATGCGGCACATTTCCTTACAGCAGAAGGCTTTGCTGGCAAACAGCGTCAGACCCTTTTCGCCGTAATTGCGGCGAATGGACGACGTGAACGCACGACAGTTTTTTCGTACTTGACCCTCGTCCATCACGTACACGGGCGTGCCGTATTCTTTTGCGATCTCCATCGCGTCGACGCCGCCGATGGTCAGGTGGTTTTTCTCATTGATTGCCAGACAGTCGGATACAAACATTTTTCTCTCCCCTTTCAAAGTTTTTCATTGACTTATTCCAAAACGCTTTCGATCGCCTGTTTGAGCTCGGGAACGCCGGTTCCTTTGAGCGCAGAAAACGAAAGTACCTCGAGCGGATGGTAACCCTGCAGCTCCTCTTTGACGGCTGCAAGACGCGCCTGCGTTTCAGTCTTGTTGAGCTTGTCCGCTTTGGTCATCACGACGACGAACGGGATCCCGCTGCCTTCAAGAAAATCCAGCATCGTGCGGTCGTCTGCCGTGATCGGATGGCGCATATCGGTCAACTGCACGACGAGACGGATCTGTCTGTCCGACGTGAAGTAATGCTCCATCAGCGCTGCCCATCGCTTTTTTTCATCGCGTGACGTTTTAGCATACCCGTAACCAGGCAGATCGACGAACCGAACGCCGTCGCCTTTGAAGAAATTGATCGTCGCTGTTTTACCCGGAACGGAACTGACACGGGCCAAATTCTTGCGGCCAAGCAAACGGTTCAACAGTGACGACTTGCCGACGTTGCTGCGTCCTGCAAAAGCGATCTCCGGCAGATCGGACGCACCAAGCTGCGCCGCAACGCCGAACGACGTTTCAAACACAAACGATTCGTATTTCATGATGCACCTCAGCTGCGGATCGAGCGGTGGACAGGCTTATGCGTCTGCGGAATCGGACGCGTCACGGCTTTTTCGGAAACGGAAACGACCTGTTCCGGCACGAGCGCAGTATCGAGCACGGCGTCCATTGCGCAGACCGGTACGAACGTCAGCAGATCGCGCACCTTCGGATCAACCTCATAGAGATCCGGCTCATTGTCCTTCGGAATGACGACCGTTGAGATACCGGCGCGGTAAGCCGCCATCGTCTTTTCACGAAGACCGCCGATCGGCAGCACGCGGCCGCCGAGCGTCACCTCGCCCGTCATCGCTACCGTCCCGCGAACCGCACGGCCGGACAACGCAGAAACGAGCGCCGTCGTCATCGTCACGCCGGCGGACGGACCATCTTTCGGAACGGCGCCTTCCGGCACGTGGATGTGAAGGTCTTTTGTCTTATAAAAGTCCGGCGCAATGCCGTATTTGAGAGCGTTGGCTCGTACGTAGGTCACGGCAGCCTTGGCGGATTCCTTCATCACGTCGCCCAAAGAACCGGTCAGCTCCAGCTTTCCCGTGCCGTCGAGCACGGCTACCTCGACTTGCAGCATCTCGCCGCCGACCGACGTCCACGCAAGACCGTTGACCACTCCGACGTTATCTGTCAGAAGCAGATTGTCGTTTTTGAATTTGACCGGACCGAGCAGCGTCTCCAGGTCATCTGCGCGAACCGTCACCTTTTCGACGCCTTCGGAGAACTGCATACACGCTTTACGGCAGATCGAAGCGATCTCACGCTCGAGCGTTCGCACGCCCGACTCCCTCGTATAGCCATCGATCAGAGCATGAATTGCGTCGTCACGCACACGCAGCATCTTTGAAGAAATACCGTGGCGTTTGAGCTGCTTGGGCAACAGATGCTTTTTGGCAATATTGAATTTTTCCTCATGTGTATAGCTCGGAAGCTCGATCACTTCCATACGGTCAAGCAGAGGCTGCGGAATTGTCGACCTATCATTTGCGGTCGTGATAAAGAAAACGCGGCTGAGATCGAACGGGATCTCCACGTAATGATCGCGGAACGCGAAATTCTGCGCACTGTCGAGCACTTCGAGAAGCGCAGAAGACGGATCGCCCTTGTAATCGTTGCCGAGCTTGTCGACCTCGTCCAGCAGCATCAGCGGATTAGAGGAGCCTGCCGTCTGCATCGCAGAGAGGATACGGCCGGGCATGGACCCGATATAGGTCTTTCGATGACCGCGGATCTCCGCCTCGTCATGGATTCCGCCGAGAGAGATGCGCACGTATTTTCGCCCCATCGCTTCCGCAACGGAACGCGCGATCGACGTCTTGCCGACGCCGGGAGGGCCGACCAGACAAAGGATCTGCCCCTGGATATCGGGCGAAAGCTTGCGCACGGCAAGCGTTTCAAGGATGCGCTCCTTGACCTTTTGCATGCCGTAATGATCGCGGTCAAGCACGCGCCGCGCGGTGCGGATATCGAGCTTGTCCTTGGTCAGAACGTTCCACGGCAGTGAAAGAACCGTTTCAAGATATGTACGCGATACGGCGCCTTCCGGCGACTGCGGGCTCATCCGTTCCATACGGTCGCATTCGCGCAAAAGCTTCTTTTCCGCATCTTCGGACAAATGCAGCGCGCGGATGCGATCGCGGAACTGCTGTGTCTCCTCCTCGGGCGCGACGCCGTCGCCGAGCTCCGACGAGATGATCTTCATCTGCTCGCGCAGATAGTATTCGCGCTGGTTTTTATCGAGCTGTTCCTGAACCTTATCGTTAATGTCGTCCTCGATCTGCATCAAGCGGCATTCACGTTCAAGCAGAACGCACAGCTTTTCAAGTCGTTTGGCGGGATTCAATTCATCCAGAAGCGTCTGCTTGTCCGGATAGTCCAGCAGGATTCAGTTCGTCCAGAAGCGTCTGCTTGTCCGGATAGTCCAGCATGATATTCCCGGCAATATAATCCGAGAGCTTGGACGCTTCGCGCTCACCGAGCACTGTCAGCATCATGTCAACCGGCAGTTCGGGCACCGCCTGTGAATACGCGTCAAAGCGCGCCTTGACCTGCCGCATCAGCGCCTCCATGCGCGAGCGCGTATCCTTGCGGGAAAACGTCATCGGACAGGCCGCGATCTCCGCCTGCATAAACGGCTTCGTTTGCTTCACAGACACGATACGACCACGGCGGAGGCCTTCGATCGCAACACGGATATCGTCCTCGCCCGGAAGCTTGAGCGTATGGCGAACCGTGGCAATAACGCCGACGGCATATACGTCGTCCTGCGTCGGGTCGTCCGTGTCGATCTGCTTCTGACAGGTCAGGAAGATCGTACGGTCAGTTGCCATCGCCGCCTTGAACGCAGCGATTGATTTCGCTCTGCCGACATCGAAGTGGATATGCGAGCCCGGGAAGACGACAAGTCCGCGCAATGCGACGACAGGCAGTGTTAACGTTGTATTATCCATATCTTTCTTTCAAAAAAAGAGACGTATGCGCGTCTCTTTTTCTTTCCCTTCATCCGTCAGGAAACGGAGTTTTTGGTACGGAGTCTTGCTTTGGGAAGCGGCTGCTTCTTCTCCGGAGGTTTGATTGTTTTCATCGGATCATGCTCAATGATCGGCTCGGCTCCATCCGTCACGCAAGCCTTGGTGATCCGAACGAGAGACGCCGTTTCGTCCGAAGGGACGGCATACATCGTCGGCATCAATACGTTTTCAAGGATCGAACGCAGACCGCGTGCGCCGGTTTTCTTCTCGAGCGTTTTATCCGCGACAGCCTCGAGCGCATCGGAATCAAACTCCAGATCGACGTCATCCAGCGCGAACAGTGCCTTATACTGCTTGAGCAGCGCGTTTTTCGGCTCCGTCATGATGCGGATCAGCGCCGCTTTGTCGAGCTCCTCAAGCGTTGTGACGACAGGCAGACGACCGACAAGCTCGGGAATCAGACCGAATTTGATGATGTCCTGCTGCACAATCTTCGGCAGCAGTTCTGCCGCGTCGTATTCCTTTTTGTCCCGGATATCAGCACCGAAGCCGAGCGCGGAACCGCCGATACGCTTTTCGATGATTTTTTCAATGCCGTCGAACGCACCGCCGCAGATAAACAGGATATTCGTCGTGTCGATCTGGATGAACTCCTGCTGCGGATGCTTGCGTCCGCCCTGCGGCGGGACGTTGGCAACCGTACCTTCGACAATCTTCAGCAGTGCCTGCTGCACGCCCTCGCCGCTGACGTCACGCGTGATGGACGCATTTTCGCTCTTGCGCGTGATCTTGTCGATCTCGTCAACGTAGATGATGCCATGCTCGGCTTTTTCAACGTCATAGTCTGCAGCCTGGATCAGACGAAGCAGAATGTTTTCGACGTCCTCACCGACGTAGCCGGCCTCGGTCAGCGTTGTGGCGTCCGCGATCGCAAACGGAACGTCGAGGATCTTGGCCAGTGTCTGCGCAAGCATTGTCTTGCCCACGCCTGTCGGTCCGAGCAGCAAAATGTTGCTCTTTTGGATCTCTACGTCATTATCAACGGCTGCAAGTACGCGCTTGTAGTGGTTGTGAACCGCTACGCTGAGTGTAACTTTCGCTGCGTCCTGGCCGATCACGTATTCGTCGAGCATCTCCTTGATCTGCATCGGCTTGGGCAAATCGGACAGATCCTTCTGCGCCTGCGCCTTTCTGCGCGAGCCGAACGATTCATCCTCGTCAAGGATCTCCTCGCACAGCTCAATACATTCGTTGCAGATATATACGCCGGGACCCGCGATCAGTTTTTCGACCTGTCCCTGTGTTTTATGACAAAAAGAACAACTGATGTTCTTTTCAAAACGATCGTCGTCTCTGGGCATAGATTTCTCCTTCAGGGCTTATCTCTTATACAGAACTTTGTCCACAAGACCGTATTCTTTGGCTTCCTCCGCCGTCAGGTAATTGTCGCGTTCCGTGTCGCGCGCGATCTCCTCAATGGAGCGTCCCGTATTCTCGGCAAGAATACGGTTCAGCTTTTCACGCGTACGCAGGATGTGGT
>CADAGA010000243.1 GCA_902787275.1 Oscillospiraceae bacterium
ATGTGCCGAGCGCGCTGACCGGCTTTACACGGTCGCCGTTGACGGTGCAGGACCAGCCGTCGTCATACGTCAGCGGCAGGAACAGATATTGTCCTTCGTCCGGTGCCGTCACGGTTGCGGTAACATTTCTTCTGCCGGCCTGCACGGTGAAATCGGGCTGCGACGCGTCGCGGACGTACGCCTCGAGGAGCGCTTTGTCCAACAGACCGACCTGCGCCTGCAGCTTGTCCGCCGTGATCGTATTATTCAGCAGGTCGATGCTGATCGTTACGTGCGTATCGGTAAACGTGCCGAGGTCGAGAAGATTGTTCTGGAATCGTGTGGTGTAGCGCGTGTTTTCCGTTTCGCCCAGCGACGGGATCGCGACAAGCGTATCGTTGACGTAGATCTGCATGTTTTTCCGCTTTTTGGAACCGGAACAGACGAGATACAGCTCTTTCGTGCCAGTCACGTCGAAATCATAATAGACGGTAAAGTCCTCCTTGCGCTCGACGGGATGCGGATTCTCCAAAAGATCCGTTTCGGAATCCTGCACAGCGTGCCAAAGGCGGTTGATCGTTTCAAACGCGTTTTTCTTAAAGAAATCCTCCGATGCGATATCCGCCGAGCAGACGGTGCCGAACGGAGAAGCGTAGCGGCTTTCGTAGACGGAATAGGAACCGGATCTTCCGACGAACGAGTAGTTCTCGGATGAGAGCGGCGAGAGGGACAGCGCGTAGCGATACCCCAAAAGAGCGTCGGTAAACAACGTTCCGCCCGTGTCGAGAATGCGCGTGTATACCGTGGAATAGCCGAGATTCTTCATGGCGACCTTGATCGTAGACGGGATCGTATGCGTGAAGTTCGACATGGACGGGTAGTCGACGATCAAGGGGTAATTCGTGTTGAGCGTACCGTCAACGTTTTTGATGCGGGTCAGTCCGTCGCTCTGCAGGGGGAGCGTATCGTGGATGGTATCGCACTCGCCGATATAATCGAGACTGTACTCGAACGCTCTGGACGAGCCGGACGTGACGGATCGGTTGAAATAGAAGCCGATCTCACCCAATAGGCACAGACAGATCAGTCCGCACGAGATCTTTTTCGGACCGAACGCCAGCATAAGCAGATAAAACAGGAACAGGATCGCAAAAATGCCGAGGAAGCGCAGGATCACGCCGTTGTAGATCATGCCTTTGGTCGCGCCCTGATAATAGTCCTGCATCAGCAGGAAAGCCAGCGACATCGTTCCGATCGCGCAAGTCGTCGTGATCGTAAAGGAAAGCTTTGAGCCGTGGAACAGCTTGTCCGGAAACCGGTCGAGCCCGTATCCGGCGATCAGCAGCAGCATCAGGTGGAACAGAAACGCATATCGCATGGAAAAGTTGACGTAGCTGCCCATGTGCCACATCAGGTTGACGTTTTCAACGACAACCGGAACGAGGAACAGACACAGCTCGAACAAAAAGAACACGAGCACTTTAACGTCTTTGCGCACGCGGATCAGACACAGCAGTGTCAGCGCAAACGGCAGCGCCGTCAGAAAAACGACCATGCCCAGCTTTGTGGCAGGGTTTTTCGCAGAGCTTGCCAGCACCTGTATAAAGCTGCGCGTTGTCTGAAAACGCGAACTCGACGTCATATAGAACGAGCTCGGCAAGGCGGAGAATGCGGACAGCAGTGCGCCGATCACCGTGGACACGCCGAACCGGATCGCCGCGCCGCGGCGTTTATTCTTCGGCAGCAGCAGGAAAATATACGCGCCTCCGTTGAGAAAAAGGAAAAGCAGCACCATGTAGCCGAGATAGAGCTGCACGATCAGACAGTAAGCGAGGGACAGCGTATACAAAACGACGCCCTTGCCGCGCAGAAGTCGATCCGCTCCAAGCAGAACGAGCGGCGCGACCCAGACGATCTCAAGCCATGAGGCGTTGGAATAATACTGCAGCACGAACGGATTGAACGCATAAAGCACGCTCAGGATCACGTTCCATCCAAGCGGCAGAGAAAAACGGTCGCAAAACAGCAGCATCGCTGTCGTCGCGGAAAGCATCATCTTGACCAGCAGGAAGAAGCTCATTGCCTGCAGGATGCCGTTTCGCGGACAAAACAGGAACAGAAGGATGTTGACCGGACTGAGGATGTTTTCATATGCGCCGGTCACGAATACGCCGCCGGCGGTTCGCAGATTCAGCAGGATGCTGCCGTTGCCGTGCAGCGTGTCCCAGACGGAATAGAGCATCGGGACGTTGCATTGTCCCATATCGTCATGCACGATGCTCTCCGTGCCGAACGGAAAGATCCCGTTGAACGCATAGACGACCAGAACGCAGAACAAAACAACGACTGCCGGAAGCAGGATCGTTGCCCGGCAGAGCTTTTGTTCAGATCGTTTCACCATGTCGTTATGCGTCCTTTATAATCTGTTTTGACTTCGGCTGTATCAGTATAACATGCCGTTTGCCTTTGCCCAGCCGTGATAGTTCTTGAGCGACATCAGACGCGGCTCACTCAGAGGCTGACCGCCGCGGCTGATGGGTTTCATGCCTGTGACGCCCTGCAGCTGCACGAGATACTTCGCGGAACGGTTGAAGCCGCTGTCGATCGCGCAGTCGAGCAGATTGATCGCCCAGTTCGTTTTCTCCGCTTCGTCGAGGTCGCCGGCGGTGAATTCGTCCCACATCTTCTGGAACAGGTTCGCGCCGCAGGAAGTCGGAGTGGCCATGACGCCGCGTGCGCCGGCCTTCCATGCCTCTAAAAGCAGGGGAACGTTGGCCTGCAGAACGTTGGAATCTCCCTGCACTTCGATCTTTTCGAGAATGTCGTGCATATTGCTGGTCGTGTCCTTGATGCCGTAGAACCGGCCGGTGTCGATCAGACGCTTGTATACGTCTGCCTCCATCTTGTGAGGCCGGCAGCCGGGGAATTCATACAGCATGATCGGCAGATCGGTATACTGCGCCAGCTCGCTCAGATACGTCACCTGACGGTCGGGATCGTCGTGCATGCCTTTGGACACGAACACAAGCCCGTTTACGCCCGTCTGAGACATACGCTTGACTTCGTCAACCTGCGCGAACCACGACGGCTCCATGTTGGCAGTGGCGACGACAGGCGTGCCGTTTGCATATTTTACGGTCGTTTTGGCGAGCTTTTCGCGCTCGTCGATCGTCAGCTCCGCCATTTCGGACGTGCCGCATACGGCGAACA
>CADAGA010000244.1 GCA_902787275.1 Oscillospiraceae bacterium
ACGGGCGAAGCCCGTCCGAAACGTTTTGCGTCAGCAAAACACATCACTTTCCGCAACGCGGAAAACATCACTTCCCGAAGGGAAACATCACGCGCCACGGGCGCACATCACACGGGATTCGTCGAGCGTCAGCTCGACTAATTCCTCTTTTTCTGCCCAATATCTTAAGACAATCTTAATCCTTTCCCTGCTTGATTCTTAAGATTTGCGGGAATACAATGAAATGGAAACCGGTCGCAAGCGCGTCCGGCGCGGACGTCGGACGGCGTGCAGTTTTGCGAAAAAACGGTGCAATTCTGCGCGTTCGCTTGACAATGCGGCAGAGCGCTCGTTCAATTAAAACGAAGGAAACGGTGATCGGTGTTCGGCAGACGCAGGGGATGAAACAGAAAAAGAAAAGGAGAATGCACATGAAAACAGGAAAACGGCTGCTCTCCGTGCTGCTGGCCGTTCTGCTCTCGTTCGGCTGCGCTTCTGCGGCGTGGGCGGCAGGGGAGCCGGTGCAAACACAGCGGGTCTTTGAGAAGGTTGAAAAAAACGAAAATGCGTACGGTACGGTTTTGCTGATCTGGTTCGTCCGCACTTACACGGTCGAAGGCGGGGACTATTCCGTGACCGTCGATCTTTTGGGCGATCGGACGTATACCGTCCCGCAGGAAGAAATACGCCGTGCGGTATCGGATCGAACCAGCACCGGCGTATCGGGGGCGCAGTGCGTTCTGTTTGTGCATCTGCCGACGGAAACGCTGCACGATATGGTGCAAATGCGTGTTTCTGCAGACGTCTTCCGATCATCTTCCGCAGAGGAAAGTCCGGCGTTCCGCATCACGCATGCGCATTTTTCGTCGGGCAACGCGGCGGCGATCGATCTGCGGTGCAAGGCGACGGTCACGGGCTTGGAAAAGCTCGGCTATCGCGTGGTGCCGCATTCCTCCATGAGCGTATCCTGCATCTTCCGCGGGATAACGGAGATCACCTATGACGGTGTGCTGGTCGAGGGCAAGGCGGTGGACGACGTCGGCGGCGAAGGAGAGCACATCCTGCGCGCCGAGATCGCGCCGGGATTATATGAGCAGATCGTTCTGCGCGTGGACAGTCCGGCGAAAGCGTATCTGCGCTCGCTGGGGCAGCACACGGTGTATATGATGATGGTTCCGTTCGCTTTGTTGTCCGTCCTGCCGATCGGATTTGCAGCACTGCTTATCCTGCCCGGCTTTGCGTACGTTGCGTTAGCGCCGGTCGGCTGGAGCGTTACGGCGGTGAAGGAATTCTTTCAGTCTTTCGCTTCCGTGCAGGGAAAAGAACACGAATTCCGCCCGGGATGAAAGGAGTGAAATACAATGATGAGCTTAGCCTATCTTTTCCTTTTTTTGACGATGCCGATTTGGGTACCGTTATACGATTTTCAACAGGCTCTTGCGATGGTTTTGCAGTTTCTGGGAATTCGGTGAAGTGAAAACAACAAAGGAGCGAAGAAAAATGCAAAAATACCTGAAACGCATGACGGCTTTTATTTTGTGCCTTGTGCTGCTGTTTCCTGCGTCGGCGCAGGCGTCGGCGAGAGAAGATACGGCAGAATCGCTGCGGATCGTGCGTGCGGATCGTGTTCATAATGACGGATGGACGCAAAGCGTTGTCCTCGTTCTGACATTCAATTCGGCATATACTGCCGTGGGGCAGACGCCTTCGGTCACGTTGACGTACAGGAACGGCGAGACAAAATCCATCGATCCGCAGCAGATTCGGCAGGCGGTTTACTTTATGGACGGCGTGGCGTATCCGCAGCTGTTTATCACGGAAAATATTTCCGATGGTACGGTGACGGTCGGCGCAGGCGCGTTTCAAACGGCGGACGGTACGCCCAGTCCCGCTATGACGGATCAGAGCTTTCATTCCGGTTTTAGTTCCGACTTTAGATCCGGCTTCTGGAATTTCCATATCTTCTGCCGCTCGAAGGGTGTGACGGCAGGCAACCGCCTGTTGGAGGGCAAACCTGTCTCCCTGAGCTTTGAACCGTCGCGCGAAGAATATGACGGGTACGTCGCGGACACATTTCTTGCCGCGCTTTGGGCGCCGTATGTGCAGTACGCCGACAACGGTACGCCGGTCGATGCGTCCTTTACGCCGCAGGGAAGAGGCGCGCACACCTTCACGGCACGGCTGAATGATTTCGTTTCAGACTATATCCCACTGGAAGTCGCCGCGCGGCATCAAACCTTTTCGGACGTGTGGAACCAGTATAGTATGGCTGAGTATTTGCTCGCGGGCTTTGCTTTTCTGATCCCCGGCTTGGGGTTGCCTTTGGGCATTGCGGCTCTGATGGGGATTTGGTACTGCTCCGTAGGGTTCTGGCACGGACTGTTCGTGCGCGGGGATGACGCGGAGCTGTTCTGCCGACACAACTACGGCAGCCCGCCTGAGGACTCTCTGTCCAGAAGCTACTCTTCGCGCAAGGAATACTACTTCGGAAGTTACGCGCAGTGACCATATCCGATTCGACATGACGGAAAGAAAGGAAGAAAAAGAATGAAAAAACACCTCAAACGCCTGACCGCCCTGACGGTGTGTCTGGCGCTGCTGTTTTCCGCCGTCGGCGTTCTGCCCGCGCACGCGGCAGAGCATCCTTTCGAGCCGCCCGCAAATCTGTTTTGTGTATATAACGATTCGCTGCAGTGCTCCGTGCTTGTCCTCTGCTGGTTCAGCAATCTCTATGAGCAGGCTGCTTATCTGGAAGGCTCGGCGGTCGGCGAGACGCCCGACGTCACGCTGGAATACACCGATGCGGACGGGACGGCAAAGGCGATCTGCGTCGAAAAAGACAAGATCGTGCAGGAAGTTTACACATGGAAGCCGTTTCAATACAATGCCATGGGACAGGCCATGCCGCAGCTCACCGTCTGTCTGCCCGTGAATGCGGACACACTGCCGCAGGATACGCGCGTCAGCGTGTCTGCCGGCGCGTTCCGCACGGCCGACGGCGAGCCGCTCTCCGCCGTTTCCGCTGTGCTCTCGGACTTCAAAGCGGCATCCTTCGGTCTGAAAGGATCGACCATGGTTCTGCCGGATGCGGATCAGAGCGTCGAAGGACAGCAGATGAGACTGATCCCGCAGGCGTCTTTTCCGACGGTCTTTCCGCTCGAAGAAATCTGGTCGGAGCATCTTGTTTTCACGGACAACGGCG
>CADAGA010000245.1 GCA_902787275.1 Oscillospiraceae bacterium
TGAGGATGATCGGCCAGTAGATCGTGTGGAAGCGGACGATATCCTTGCCGATGATGTGCACGTCGGCAGGCCAGTATTTTTTGTAAAGATCGCCGCTGCCGTCCGGATCGTAGCCGAGCGCGGTGATGTAGTTCGACAGCGCGTCGATCCAGACGTAGATCACGTGCTTGTCGTCGAACGGGACGGGGATGCCCCACTTGAAGGACGAGCGCGACACGCACAGATCCTGAAGGCCGGGCTTGATGAAGTTGTTGAGCATTTCCTTCTTGCGGCTTTCGGGGTAGATGAAGTCGGGATTCTGCTCGATGTGTTCCTCGAGACGCTTTTGATATTTCGACAGCTTGAGGAAATACGCTTCCTCGCGCGCCTTCTTGACCTCGCGTCCGCAGTCGGGACACTTGCCGTCCACCGCCTGCGTTTCCGTCCAGAAGGACTCGCAGGGCTTGCAGTAATATCCCTCGTATTCGCCCTTGTAGATATCGCCCTGGTCATAGAGCTTCTGGAAGATCTTCTGCACCGCTTTTTCGTGGTAGTCGTCGGTGGTGCGGATGAATTTGTCGTAGGTCGTGTTCAAAAGATCGCAGATTCCGCGGATCTCGCCCGCGACCTTGTCGACGAATTCCTTCGGGGAGATGCCGGCCTCCTTCGCCTTGTCCTCGATCTTTTGGCCGTGCTCGTCAGTGCCGGTCAGGAAGAACACGTCGTAACCCTGCATTCGGCGAAAACGCGCGATCGCGTCCGTGAGAACGATCTCATAGGAATTGCCGATGTGCGGCTTGCCGGACGTGTAGGCGATTGCCGTTGTGATGTAGTAGGGCTTTTTAGACATAGACGTTGCCTCCTTAAAGTAAACTAAATATCATTATAACAAATAATTCCAAAGAATACAACCATTAATTGACAACATTTATCGGCTTTCCGGCCAGAAATGCGCGCAGATTGTCGCGGCAGATCCCCATCAGGCGCTGGCGCGTCTCGAACGCCGCCCACGCGACGTGCGGCGTGACGATGCATTTTTCGTGGAAGGCGATCGGGTTGTCATCCCTCGGCGGCTCCGTGGACAGGACGTCCACCCCGCATCCGGCGATCACGCCCTCGTCGAGCGCCCGCCGCAGCGCAGCCTCGTCGACGACCGCGCCGCGCGAGGTGTTGATGAGAAAGGCGGTCGGTTTCATCTTTGAGAGGAAATCCGCGTTGACCATGCCGGTCGTCTCCGCCGTGCAGGGGCAGTGGAGCGTGACGAAGTCGCTCTCGCGCAGCAGCTCGTCCAGCGAAACGAACGTCACCGGCGCGCCGGGGTATTTGTCCGGGTGTGCCGTGCAGCAGAGCACACGCATTCCGAACGCGCGCGCGATATCGGCGACGGCGTGACCGATGCGTCCGTAGCCGACGATGCCGAACGTCTTGCCGCCCAGCTCGCGCAGATCGCTTTTCCAGAAGCAGAAATTGCCGTTCTGCTGCCATTCGCCGGCCTTGACTGCCGCGTTGTGCAGCGCGACACGGTTCGTGTATTCCAGCAGCAGCGAAAACGTCAGCTGCGCAACGCCGCCGGTGGAGTATGCGGGGATGTTGCAGACCGGAATGCCGAGCCTGCGCGCGTAGGCGACGTCGACCGCGTCGTAGCCTGTGCTCAGAAGCCCGATGTATTTCGTGTTCGTCAGCGCGTCGAGCTGCGGGGGCATCAGGCGCGTTTTGTTCGTGATGACGATCTCGCAGTCTTTCGTGCGCGCGTCGACGTCCGCGGGGGCGGTACGGTCGTACACTTCGTAAGAATCGACGAATTCCGACAGCCAATCCCACGACAGATCGCCGGGGTTTGTGGTATAAGCGTCCAAGATCACAGCTTTCATATCGGATCTCCTTTGCGTTTTTTTATATTATACCAAACCTTTCCGTAAAAGAAAACCCGTTCCGGAAGAAAATCTTTCGCAAAACGGTTGACCTGGTGCGGAAAATACGGTAAAATAATCTGGTAATTGCTAAAAAGGGGGGAGTGTGCGGCTTGAAAAAAGCAGATACGACGCAGTGGCTCAGACTGTTCGGCACACTCCTTCTCGTTTTGGCCGGGATCTTCTGCCTGGTGCTGGCGGTCATGCAGATCGAGGAGCTCAACCGCTGGTACGAAACGTGGCAGCAGCAGCTCGTGCAGCTGGAGGAACGCGTGGCCGCGATGGGCAACCGCGGCGTGATCGTGGTGATGGTGATGCTGCTGTTCACGCTCAAGAGCGTGTTTCCGCCCATCACGATCCCGGCGATCTGCATGATCTCCGGTATGGTGCTGCCGTGGTATTTCGCCCTGATCGTCAATATCGTCGGCGTCGGCTGGCTGATGACGATCCGTTACTTCTGGGGCAAATGGTTCGGCGGCGGCAGCACGATCAGACTCGTGCGCCGCAGCGAGATCATCCGCGGACTGCTCGAAAGCAAAGGCACGGGCAACCCTTATCTGCTGTTCGCGTTCCGCTTGATCCCGGCGTTTCCGGTCAACAGCATCAGCCGCCTGTACGGCGCGATGCAGTTCCGCTACCGCGACTACTTGTTTATTTCTCTGGGCGGTTTCATGTTCAAGATTCTGTCCTATACCATCATCGGACGCAACGTGTACAATCCCTTGTCCGCATCGTTCCTGCTGCCGATCATTCTGCTGTGCTTCTTCTCGGGATGCATCCTGATCGTGCTGTGTTACGTGCTGGATGGGATCGGCCGCAGTCCGAAAAATGAAAAGAAAGGCTGATACATATGCTGACAAACGACTTTATTCTAAACGGCGGCATGGATGACGCGCTTCGCGCGCTCTATCCCGTGTCACAGATCGACCAGCAGCGCACGCGCTACGCCGATATTCTTTCGCAGTTCCGCACGCAGTTCGGCGAAGGAGAGCCTGCGTTTTTCTCCGCGCCCGGGCGCACGGAGGTCGGCGGCAACCATACCGACCACAACCACGGACGCGTGCTTGCGGCGGGCGTTCAGCTTGACGCAGTCGCCGCGGCAGCAAAACGCGGCGGTACGGTGATCCGCGAAAAGTCCGTCGGCCACGGAATGAACACGGTCGACGTTTCGTCGCTCGAACCGGTGCGCGCGGAGATCGGACATTCCAGCGCACTGGTGCGCGGCGTCTGCGCGGGCTTCGTGCAGCGCGGCTATAAGATCG
>CADAGA010000246.1 GCA_902787275.1 Oscillospiraceae bacterium
GTTCGTCGACTGTCGTGGTGTAGCCGATATAGTAGTATCCGCCGAACTTGATCACGCCCGGATCGCACGTCCATCTCTGGTCGTGGCTCCCCGACGTGGGTTTGAGCGCGACGGTCTCCCGCGAGCAGGCTCTGCCGCCGTCATACAGGCGCTTGTAGTCGACCAGATCCACGATGTCGCCCGGTCCGTTCGACGCGCACCAGACGTCGACGCTGCCGTCCGTGTTCAGGATCATCGACGGTCCGTAACGGTAGCCGCCGTAGTATTTGCCGGGGCGCCAGATATCGACGCCTTCGTCGCGCGCGCGGATCTGCACGTACTTCGTCTCGTCGCTTCCCGCGGCCGGTTCCTGCGGCGCGAAATCTCCGCCGCCCCGGACGGGCGTGAACACGAGAGCGAGCGCGGATATGCCGCAAAGCAGCATTTTCAGGATCAGGATGATAGTTCTCATTTGCCATAACCTCCGATCGTTACGCGTGGATTATAGCACATGCGCAGAAAATTGTCCAGAACAAACGTTCAATTATTCTGCAAAAAATTCTTGCTTTTTATTTGTGAGATTGGTATAATATACTTTAAAGATTCTTCATGGAAGGCGGTGATCGGATGGCTACGCGCGAGGAGTGGATCGCGGAACTGTCGCAGAAGATCCGGCAGCCGGCACACGTCTATTCCGACGAGCCGATCCTGTTCACGGCGAACCGCATGAAGAATTATCTGCCGGAAAAGTGCCGCGAGATGCGCGCGCTCGCGTTTCAGGGAGGCAGACGGAGCCTGACTTCCGCCGAGATCTTTCTCAAGCAGGGGAAGTTCATGGAGGATTTCGAGGACGACTGCCCCTACGACGGCGAGTTCGTGCGCTATTTCCCGACGTACGAATCCATGAGCGACCGGCAGCTGCGCGGGTACTTCACGTGGCGCACGCGACTGCGGCACGGCACGCTCGAAAAGACGTCGCTTTCCTTCGCATACGTGTATATCTACGAGCTGCTGAACGGCATCGGTGCCGTCGACGCGGCGGACGGGTACCGAAAGCTGCGCAGCTTCCGGGAGGAATACCGCGCGCTCGACCCGCAGATCGACCGCTATCTGGACGTCTGGATGCGCGATTACGTGATCTGCAACGAACTCGATCCGGCGCTGCTTGAGGACGTGGCGGATCTCTGGTTTGATCGCGCGCTGTCGGTGCTGCGCAGCTGGAGAGACGCGGACGACGACGCGCTGTTCGAGGCGGTCTGTGCGCTGTCCACGTACCAGATCACGCGCTCGCGCTATTTCCGCGGGCAGGAGGAAAAAACGAAAACCGTGCTGTGCGAAACGATCCGCCGTCTGTCTGAATACTGCGAGAAAAACCGAAAGTACACGCTGACGGACAGCTTTTTCGGCAGGATGTTCTCGACGCCGTACACGATGTTTTATTCTGCGATCGTCTCGCCGCAGCCGCAGCGCGATCGCACGTACGTCGTCAGCGAGCTTTGCAGCTTTACCTGCAAGGACAACAAATGGACGTGCACGCGCGTGTGGGGCAAGCACGGCAAGAACGCCGATCTCGGCGCGGTCGTGCGCGCCGTGGATGCGCTGCTGCGCGAGAGCGACGGCTTCGCGCATCCCTTGAAAACCGACGCGATCCCGAAATACCTGCAAAAGATCATCCTCGACGCGATCAGTCAGGCGCAGGCGGCACAGCGGCAGCGCGCCGCACGCGAGGTGCGCATCGACCTGTCGAAGCTGCAGGGCATCCGCGACGCGGCGGAGGTCACGCGCGAAAAGCTGATCGTGGAGGAGGAGACGGAGCAGGAGCCCGAACCCGAAGCGGAGAAAACGCCGGAACGCGCGGAGAACGACTTCGGTCTGGACGCGGTCGAGACCGAAGTGCTGCGAAGCCTTCTGCAGCACAGGGACGCCGGCGAAACGCTGCGCGAAAGCGGCCGGATGCTCTCGGTCGTCGTCGACGCGATCAATGAAAAATGCTTCGACCGGTTCGGCGACACCGTTCTGGTTTTTGACGGCGAAACGCCGGAACTGCTGGAAGATTATGAAGAAGAACTGAAGGAGATGCTCCTATGAAGATACCGAAACGAATCGCATCCGTGGTCATCAACTCGCTCAAGGGCGGCGTCGTGCCGCGCATCGGTCTGCCGTATATCACGGTCGGGCGCGAGACCGAGATCGCAGCGCTGCTGCACGACGTCGACATCATTGCGGACGGCGGCGCGTCGTTCCGCTTTATCGTCGGACGCTACGGCAGCGGCAAGAGCTTTCTTTTGCAGACGATCCGCGCCTACTGCATGGATCGCGGCTTCGTCGTCGCGGACGCCGATCTGTCGCCCGAGCGCCGTCTGCAGGGCACGAAGGGGCAGGGGCTCGCGACGTATAAAGAACTGATCCGAAACATGTCCACCAAAACGCGACCCGAGGGCGGGGCGCTGACGCTGATCCTCGACCGCTGGATCAGCTCTGTGCAGGCAGAGACCGCGGCGCAGAGCGGACTCGCCGTGCAGGACGCCGGCTTTGCCGCTCTGGTGGAACGCAGGATCTTTGCCGTCATCAGCGCGCTCAACGAGATGGTGCACGGCTTCGACTTCGCAAAGCTGCTGACGATCTACTACCGCGCGTATCTCGCCGGCGACGACGAAAGCAAGGCGAAGGTCGTCAAGTGGTTCCGCGGCGAATACGCGACCAAGACCGAGGCGCGCGCGGAGCTGGGCGTGAACATCGTCATCACGGACGACGACTGGTACGAATATATCAAACTGTTTGCCATGTTCCTGAAAAAAGCCGGTTACAACGGTCTGATGATCCTTATCGACGAGCTGGTCAATATTTATAAGGTACCGAACAGCATCACGCGGCAGTACAATTACGAAAAGATCCTGACCATGTACAACGATACGCTGCAGGGCAAGGCGTCGTATCTCGGCATCATCATGAGCGGCACGCCGCAGTGCATCGAGGACACGCGCCGCGGCGTCTACAGCTACGAGGCGCTGCGCTCGCGCCTTGCGCAGGGACGCTTTTCGCAGGAGGGCGTGCAGGACATGCTCGCGCCGGTCATCCGGCTCGAACCGCTGACGTATGAAGAAATGCTGGTTCTGACGGAAAAGCTCACGGACGTGCACGCGCAGCTGTT
>CADAGA010000247.1 GCA_902787275.1 Oscillospiraceae bacterium
CCGCCGGTCACGACCGTAAACGTCTTCATGTCTGCCTCGAAGACCCAGCCGGCAGGATTGCCGAACAGATAATGGACTCCCAAAAACAGCAGCATTCCGACCGCCACGGCGGCGATTGCCGACGTAATGATGACAATAATCTTGCTATCCTTCTGCATGCATGTCTCTCCCATACTGGTTTCGCAGCTTCCCTAAAAACTGCTCAAAGTAAGGCGGAAGCTCGGAAACGATCTCGATATAGCGTCCGTCTGCCGGATGGTCGAAGCCGATCAGTCCCGCGTGCAGACACTGTCCGTGCAGCTCGGTCACGCCGTTTTTCGGTCCGTAGACCGGATCGCCCGCCACGGGATGGCCGATGTGCGCCATGTGGACACGGATCTGGTGCGTCCGTCCGGTTTCCAGAGTCAGCGCGGCATAGGAAAACGCGCCGAAATCCTCCAGAATCTTATAGTGCGTGACCGCTTCGCGGGCGTTTTTCTGCGTGACGCACATTTTCTTGCGATCCTTTTCGCTGCGGCCGATCGGCGCATTGACCGTACCGGCGTTTTCACGGAAATGCCCGTGCAGCACGGCACGGTATTCCCTGCGGAACGTGTGCGCCGCGATCTGCTGTGCGAGCGCACGGTGCGCAGCGTCGGTCTTGGCAACGATCAGAAGTCCGCTCGTGTCCTTGTCGATGCGGTGCACGATACCGGGGCGAATCTCGCCGCCGATGCCGGACAGACTGTCGCCGCAGTGGTGGAGCAGCGCGTTGACGAGCGTCCCGTCCGGATTGCCCGCAGCCGGATGCACCACCATGCCGCGGGGCTTGTTGACGACCAGAAGCCAGTCGTCCTCGTACCGCACGTCGAGCGGGATGTCCTGCGGCTCGACCTCGGTCGCACGCGGCGGCGGCACGTCCACCGCCAGAACGTCGCCGCAGGAGACTTTGCCGCTCTTGCGCACGGCTTTGCCGTCCAGCAGAACGCGCCCGTCCTCGAGTAGTTTCTGGATGAACGTGCGCGACCATTCCGGTTCCGCGCCGGCCAGAAAGCGGTCGATGCGCTGTCCCTCGTCTTCGGGAAGTACGGTGAATGTTCTCACGGCGTTTCCTTTCGGGACTTATCCCTGACCGCGCCGCGGATCGCCCAGATAAACAGCATCGCCGCGCCGACGGTGATCAGGCAGTCCGCAAAATTGAATACGGCAAAATCCACGAACAGCGGTTCGATATAGTCGATCACGTAGCCCAAACGCACGCGGTCGATCAGATTTGCCGCGCCGCCCGCGGTCACCAGAAGCAGCGCCGCGTCAAAAAAGCGGTTTTTGCTGCGTCCGAGCAGCAGATAGACCAGACAGCCGAGCAGCACGAGCCCCGTGCCCCAGACCAGAACGGCCGTTTTGCCGGAAAGCATGCTGAACGCAGCGCCGGTGTTGCGCAATGCTGAATGCAGCGCCGGTGTTGCGCACGTACCGCAGCGCCATGAATCCGTCGGCCTGCAGCACGCGGCCACCGCCGAGGACACGCTCCGCCCACTGTTTCAGGAGCTGATCCGCACCGATCAGCAGTCCGATCAGCAGGATCTGCGCCGCGATACGAAACGCTTTTCGGGTCTTCATGGTTTATTTACGGAAGAAGCCGCGGAAGCCGCCTTCGTCGTCCTCGTCGTCCTCATCGTCATCTTCGTCTTCGTCATCATCTTCATCCTCGTCATCGTCGTCTTCATAACGGCTGAACAGCGAGAAACGGCGATGCTTCTTTTCCGCCTTTTCCGGTTCCTGTTCCGGTTCTGCCGGCGCCTGCGGCTCCTGCGGGGCTTCCTCGAGCGTGATGACTTGGGTGGGTTCCTCCGGCTCCTCGGGAAGCGCGTCCTGGATGCGGCTCGAGAAGTCGCTGCCGCCCTGCGGCTGCGTCGCGTTTGCGTCGCTGTATTTTTCCTTCAGCTCGTCAAGCGGTTTGACGAAATCAAACTCCGGTTCCTGCGGCTCCTGCGCGGCAGGTGCAGAAAGGGCGCTGCTGAAAATCTCGTCGATGTCGGCAAGCTCGACCTCGGGGATCTCCTCTTCCTCGTCCGGCGTCGGCGCGTTCTCGGAAACGAACGCGTCAAAGCTCTGCACGAACGAGAAGCCGTCGTCCTCCTGCGTTTCGGGCGCTTCGGCGGCAACGGGTTCCTCGGCCTGCGGCTCTTCCGCTTCCGGCTCCGCCTGCGGCTCTTCCGCAGCGGCGGAATCAATCGTCTCCGCAAAGGTCGCGATAAACAGATCGTCGTCCTCCGGAGAGTAGGGATTCGTATCGATCGGCAGAACTTCCGGCTCGGCCGCCGGCTCCTCGGGCAGCTCGATCGGTTCGGGCGCCGCAATCGGCGTCACGTCGGACGCGGCCTGCATCGCGTTCTGCGCCACGCTGTCGTCGGAATCGACGAAGTCGAGCATCTGCGAAGCCATGCTGCGCTGCTGGTCATAGGAATCCAGAAGCTGCTGCTTGAACATCTTGCTCTGTGCGCGCACGGATTCGAGCGCCTTCTTTTCGTTTTCCGTCTCGTTCTTGAGCGAGCCGAGGATCTCGTTGGATTTCGCCTGCGCATCGGCGAGCATTTTCTCCGAACGCGCCTTGGCTTCGCTGAGCATCATCGCCGCCTTGCTCTTGGCAGTGCCGAGCGTCTTTTCAGCCGTCTCGCTCGCGCCCTTGAGAATAGCCGCCGCTTTCTGGTTGGCGTCCGCGAGCGTCATGCGCGCACGGTCCTCGGAAGCCGTCAGCAGATCCTTCGAGCGTTTTTCCGCAGCCGCGGTCTTCTCCTGCGCCTGCTTTTCGGCAGATGCAACGAGCGCCTCGCTCTGCTGTCTGGAAGACGCCTCGATCTCGTCCGCCTTCTTCTGGGCGACGAGCAGCGTCTTTTTGATGAGCTCTTCCTCTTCCTTGTATGTCTTGACTTTTTCGGCAAGCATGTTGATGCGTTTGATCATGTCGCCGTTGTCGTTGTAGACCTTTTCGTAGGCGTTGGCGACGGTGCCGACGAACGAGTCGACCTCGTCCGCTCTGTACAGGCCCTCACCGGCCTGCTGGAACTGATAGCTTCTGATTTGTTTGGGTGCCAGCATAGTTCTTTCTCCTTCCCGCACGATCCGACGGCGTCTTACAGATTCGATCCGGCGTTTTCAATGTCGTCGAGCATCTCTCCGGAGACGGGAACGTTATAGGGCGTGATGATGTAAGCTCTGCCCGCAACGCGCTTGATCTCGCCGTTGTTGGCATATGCCACGCCGTAAAGGAAATCCAGAACGCGTCTGGAGATGTCGTTGGGGCAGGTCTCGAGATTGAGGATGACGATCTTCTTCTCGTTCAGCACGTCCGCAACGGCGCCGGCATCGTCGAACTTGTCCAGCTTCTTGAATACGACCTGCGAACGGGTTCCGGAGTGGAGATCCACAACGCGTCCGCCCTCGCGGTCCGCCGGCTGATAGTTGACGTGACGACGGGCATACGATTCCTCGCGCGCCGGTTCGGTTTCATGGGGAGCAAAGGCGTCCTCCGCGGGGAACTCGTCCGTCGCGTAGTCGTCCTCATAGCCCTGATAATCGTCCGTGCAGTCGAGGTAGTCCTCGTCCGTGATCTTGGCCATTTCCTTGAGTTTGTCGATGAATCCCATGCTGTTTTCCTCCTGCAAAATATTAATTTCTTTTGACGTTTTGAACACCGGTTTTCACCGGTAGTTCCGCGATCCGAAGATCGCGGTCCCCACGCGAACGAGCGTAGCGCCCTCGGCGATCGCCTGCGGATAATCTCCGCTCATTCCCATGGATAAAATTTGCATAAATATATTATGTATTTTTTTCTCTGTAATGTCAATATAGAGACGGTACATATTTGAAAAAAATCTTTGTGTTTTTTCCAAATCCGCATCAAATGGCGGCACCGTCATCAATCCGCGCACCCGAACGCCCGGAATCTCCGCGATCTCGCACGCCGTTTCCTCTAAAGCGTCGGGCAAAATGCCGAATTTATTCGGGTCGAGCCCGATATTGACCTCGAGCAAAACGTCGCTCACGATGCCCTTTTTCTCGGAAACTTTGCCGATTTCGCGCGCGAGCTTCACGCTGTCGACCGACTGAATCACATCGACCTCGCCGACGATCTGCCGCACCTTGTTCGTCTGCAGATGGCCGATCAGATGCGCCTCGTACGCACCCTCGAGCGACGGCTTTTTGCCCAAAAATTCCTGCACCTTGTTTTCGCCGATGAGCGTCGCGCCCAGAGAGATCGCGTGGTTGATATATTCCGGTTCCACCGTCTTGGTCACCGCCATCAGCCGCACCTCGGACGGATCGCGTCCGGCGCGGATCGCCGCTTCCTCCACCGATGCGCACACGCGTTTCCAGCTCTCCTCCACGCGCGCAAATCCCGCGCGAAGCTCACTCGAATATGACTGCGCCTGCATGCAGATTCTTCCCTCCCGTAATGATCTCGTCATATCTGCTGACGTAGTTACCCGTCAGCGTTCGGTCGTTTTCGATATCCGGCGTTCCGGACAGGACGCGGCGGTAGTACTGGAAG
>CADAGA010000248.1 GCA_902787275.1 Oscillospiraceae bacterium
CGTGCATCTGCGCGATGGCGACGCCGTAATTGACGATCGGCACGCCCTGTTCTGTGGCCGCGGCGATGCGGTTCTGCATTTCCGTTTCGTTCAGCATGCAGCCGCCGCAATGTACGACGAGCGCGTAAGGGGACAGGTCTTCGGGGTATTCGCGCCCGGACGTGAATGCAAACTTCGGCTCTGCGCCGCAGAACTTTTTGATCCACGCCGGCAGCTTGACCGTACCGATGTCGCCGCATTGGCGGTGGTGCGTGCAGCCCTCGCTGATGAGCACCGTGTCCGTGTCGCGCAGGCTTGCGAGCTTGGCCGCACCCTGTACGAGCGTCGGCAGATTGCCTTTGTAGCGGGCGAAGAGGATGGAAAACGACGTCAGCAGCACGTCCGGCGGCACGTTTTCGGAAACGGATGCGAATGCCTGCGAGTCCGTAACGACCAGCTTGGGCTTTTCGCGCAGCATCCCGAAAACCGCCGGCAGCTGCGCCGGCTGGCACGTCAGGAACACGCCGCCGTGGTCGAGGACGTCGCGCATGGTCTGCTGCTGCGGCAGGATCATGCGTCCCTTCGGCGCCGATTCGTCGATGGGCGTCACGAGCACCGTGACGTCGCCCGGCGAGAGCAGATCGTGCACGAGCGGCCGGTCGTTCTTTTTCTCTTTCGCGATTGCCGCAAGACGCTCCTTGAGCGCGTAAACGTTTTCTCCCGTGACTGCACTGACGCAGAGCGTGTTTTCGTCCGTCTGCGGGCGGTCCGGCAGCAGATCACATTTGTTGCGCGCCACGAGATACGGCACGTTTTTCTTCCGAAACAGCGCAAGCAGCTCCTCGTCCTGCGCGGACAGGGGACGCGTGCCGTCCGTGACGAGAACGGCGATATCGGTGCGTGTGAGCGCCTGCTTCGCCTTCTGCACGCGCAGCGCGCCGAGCTCGCCCTCGTCGTCGAGCCCGGGCGTGTCGAGGATCACGACGGGACCGAGCGGCAGCAGCTCCATGGCCTTCTGCACGGGGTCGGTCGTCGTGCCCTTGACGGGAGAGACGACGGACAGACTCTGTCCGGTCACGGCGTTGACCAGACTGGACTTTCCGGCGTTGCGCATGCCGAAAAAGCCGATGTGTACGCGCTCGGCGGAGACGGTATCGTTCAAACTCATGCCGTGCCTCCGATCAGAAACGGAAATCGCGCCGGTTGGAATTCTTAATGTCCTCGATGTGCTGCGCTGCGATCGCGCGCACCTTTTCTTTCGGGATGCGCTGCAGCTCGCGCTCGACCATCTCGTAGCCGATCTTCTTCGTTTCGGGCGAAGCGTAATCTTCCAGATACTCCGTCAGCGTCATCAGCGCGTTCGGATGGCAGCAGTTGAGGATCTGGCCGTTTTTGCACAGACTCATGAAGCGGTCGCCGGTGCGTCCCTCGCGGTAGCACGCGGTGCAGAACGACGGGATGTGGTCGTTTTCCATCAGCCAGCGCACGACCTCGTCCAGCGAGCGCTGGTCGGACACGTCGAACTGCTCCGTATCGTGCGGGCGTTCTTCCTCGGTGTAGCCGCCGACCGACGTGCGGGAGCCGCCGCTGACCTGCGAGATGCCCAGACGCAGCAGCTTTTCGCGCACGGCCTGCGTTTCGCGCGTGGAGATGATCATGCCGGTGTAGGGAACGGCAAGACGGATGCACGCCGTGATCTTTGCGAAGGTCTCGTCGTCGATACCGTTGTCGAACACGTCGGGGTCGATGTCGTCGGCGCGCTTGACACGCGGCACGCTGATCGTGTGCGGGCCGACGCCGTGCACGGCTTCGAGATGCTCCGCGTGCATGATGAGTCCCGCAAATTCATATTTATACATTTCCAGTCCGAACAGCACGCCCAGACCCACGTCGTCGATGCCGCCCTCCATGGCGCGGTCCATCGCCTCGGTGTGGTAGTCGTAGTCATGCTTCGGGCCGGTGGGATGCAGCTCCAGATAGCTCTTTTTGTGGTACGTTTCCTGGAACAGGATATACGTGCCGATGCCCGCTTCCTTGAGCTTGCGGTAGTTCTCGACGGTCGTCGCCGCGATGTTGACGTTGACGCGGCGGATGTCGCCGTTTTTATGATGCACGGAGTAGATCGTGTGGATACAGTCGAGGATATACTCGATCGGGTTGTGGACGGGATCTTCGCCCGCTTCGATCGCCAGACGCTTGTGTCCCATGTCCTGCAGCGCGATGACCTCGGCGCGCACCTCGTCCTGCGTCAGCTTTTTGCGCGGGATGTGCTTGTTCTTGAGGTGATACGGGCAGTAGAGACAGCCGTTGACGCAGTAGTTCGACAGATACAGCGGCGCAAAAATGACGATGCGGTTGCCGTAGAACGCGAGCTTGATCTCCTCGGCGATCTTGTACATTTCCTCGATTTTTTCGGGGATATCGCACGCGAGCAGCACCGACGCCTCGCGGTGCGTCAGACCTGCGCATACGCAGCCGGTCGCGGTTTTCTGCGGGCGCGCCTTTTCGAGAATGCGTTCGATCAGCTCGACGTTGTGCTTGTTTTCCTCGGCGTAGCGAAGCGTTTCCTGAATCTCTTCGTCGTTGATGAATTCCTCTGCGTGCAGGGATTTGGGGTCATAGATTGCCATAATGATTGCCTTCTTTCTTTATCGGGTTCCGGTCACGTTGGAGTAGACCGTCTTGGCGCTGACGCCGGGAAGATTGCCGATCTTGCCGCTGAGTGCGGCGATCGTGTCCTGCGGGGCGTCGATCGCGATGCTGATGATGTTGATCTTTTTCTGCCGGTAGGGGATGCCCATGCGGCCGATGATCCACTCGCCGTATTCGTGCAGCAGCGCGTTGAGCTGCTCGACAGCTTCGGGACTTTCCACGATGATGCTCAGTAGTGCGACTCTGGTTTCCATAATCTGTCTCCTTCAAAAAAATACTGCGCCTTAAAAGGCGCAGTACGAGCTTTCGTGCGGCGCCTTTCACGCAGGCGAACCTTAATGTCAGGCCGAACAAACTAAGTATAACACGGAAAAGCCGGAAAATCAATTCTTTTTTTATTCGAGCACGTGCATACCGGAACAGGGCATTGATTCCGCACACAAAAGGTGGT
>CADAGA010000249.1 GCA_902787275.1 Oscillospiraceae bacterium
CGCCGATATCCACGATCATGGAGCCGCGCGGTTTGCGGTGATCCACGCCTGCGCCGATCGCACAGGCAAGCGCTTTCTCTACGAGACACGTCTTGGCTGCACCGGAGGATGCGGCGATATTCAAAAGCGTGCGCTGCTCCAGGCCGGTCAGCGAGGACGGCATGGAGATCGCGAGGTTCGGTTTGAAGATGCGGTTTCCGCAGATGATCTGGAGATAATACCGCAGTAGATCCTGACAGGCGGTAAAATCGGAGACGACCCCGTGCCGCAGCGGATAATGCACCTGCACGCGTTCCGGCGTCCGGCCGATCATCTTATATGCGTTTGCGCCGAGCGCGAGGGTTCTGCCCGTGCCCGCTTCCGTTGCAGTGACTGCATTTTCTGTCAGCGCAATTCCTTTTCCTTCCACGAAGAATCGCACGTTGGACGTGCCGAGATCGACGCCGATATTGATGCCGGGCATGGATCAAACCCCCTTTCTGCGGAATTGGTTGCGTATCAGAGAAGCGCTTCGTTGTAAACGGCGCGGCTTCCGCCGACGAATTTCGGACGTGTGCGCGCGCCGATCACGATCGCGTCGCCGATCTTGCGCACAGTCAGTTTCAGCGGAACGGCAACGCTTTTCAGATGCATGCCGATCAGCACGCCGCCGATGTCAAGTCCGGCGTCCGCCTGAATGGATTCGAGTGCAACCGGCTCCTTGAAATGACGATAAGCGGCGGTCGCGAAAGAACCGCCTGCTTTCGGTTGCGGCAGCACGTTGACGATAGGGGCATTCGGAACGGCAGAGCGCTCCGTAATGATCGCGCGGTTCAGATGCTCGCAGCACTGGGCGGCGATATAGATGCCCTTCGGCGAGAATACGGAATCCAACGCGTTGAAGATCGCTTCCGCGGCTTCCGGGCTCGACGCCGTGCCGATACGACCGCCGGTCACTTCGCTTGACGAACAGCCGATAACCACGATATCTCCGGCCTTGAGCTTCGAGAGAGACAGCAGTTCTTCTGCTGCTTTAACGGTTTCCTGCGTGATAGTTTCAAACATAATGATTCACCTGATTACAGTATTGGTTCAAAGGTACAAGCAAACGCATATTTCCCCGGTTTCATCTGATACGGCTCGTGCAGCGCCGCTACGCCGGGAAGATCGCCGCCGACGCCACGCATTCTGGCGTCAAGATGCAGCGAGAGATAATCATCCCTGTGCAGTTCATGCAGATGCTCCGCGCCGTCAAGCTCGTCCGGCGAGTAGGGCAGACACGAAAACTCCATTACGTCGTCGGACGTGATCCGAACGCCGCGACCGTCGTCGTCTGTCAGTGCGACAAATCGGACGTCCGTGCGGTTGCCGTTTTCCTGCGGGCGGACGTAGGGGTGATACAGCTCGTCGGCTGTTCTGCGATGGATCGCGATACGCTGTCCGGTCTTGCGGTCGCAATAGGATTCCTCGGGCCCGCGCCCGTACCATTCCACGTTGTACAGTTCGGGACGGATGCCGGCGTAAACGCCGAACCGCAGCATCTGCAAATGCTTACCGCTGCCGGTTTGCGTGAGTCGGATGCGGCCGTCTGCGAGCATTGTATACTCGATCGTCGCAGATGCAAAATAGCCGCATTTCCATTTCTGGATGACGCGGACGCAGTCCTTGTCTTCCTGTACGTCGCAGCGCACGGGACGAAGAATTGCGTCGGTTTTCTTCCATTTCAGCAAAGGCAGATATTTCAGCAACGACGGGACGAAATTAAGATAACCGCGGTCATTGTCCGTCAGCGGGCGGTAGAAGCACGGACGCAGCGGCGCGTCAAGGAACAGGTCTTTTCCGCCGAACCGGAATTGCACATAGCGGTCTTTGCCGACGATCAGTTCTGTCTGACCGGCGCGCACCGAGGTGCCGCCGTTCGTCTTTTCTGCCGTGATCTTGCCGCGCGGAGTACGATCCTCGGTTTTGCTCTTCGCGCGCATGATAAACTGGTTGAAACTGATCTCGTCGCCTTTCTGATACCATGTGCCATCGTCGCCATGAAGGAAATTGACGGTCAAAATCCATTCGCCGCTCATATCCTCGGGCGTTTCGACCGGCAGCGTGATATTCTTAGTGGATTGCGGCGCAATGCCCTGCAGCGGATAATCGCCGCTGACCATCTCTTTGCCGTCGCAAGTCATGCTCCAATGCAGCACGACGTCATCGAGCGTGCGGAAATAGCGCTTGTTGACGATCTCGATGATGCCTTTCTGCGCGTTGATCTCATTTGCGCACATGTCTGAGTAGACCTGCTTGACCTCGTAATACGACGGATGCGGCGTGCGGTCAGCCGCGATGATGCCGTTGCAGCAGAAATACAGATTGCTTTTGCTTTCGCCGAAGTCGCCGCCGTAGTTCCAGCGGTAATCGCCCTGCGTACCCGTGCGGATGGCCTGGTCGACAAAATCCCAGATAAAGCCGCCGCACATGTGGTCGTACTTTTCAAAATCCTCCACGTACTCGCGGAAATTGCCGAGGCTGTTTTCCATGCTGTGTGCGTATTCGCAGTACACGACGGGTTTATACTTGTAAGAGGAGTGCGAAACGGGCTTGTTGTCCGCGGCAAGTCTGTTGGCGACGTTATCGAAGAGAGTCGTCTTGATCGCTTTCTTTTCCCGCAGACACTCGACCTGTTTCTGCGTCGGATACATCCGGCTGATGAAATCCGATTTGGTTAAATCGGCGTCGCCCTCATAATGGATAGGGTATAGATCGCAAAGATACTGGATCGCGCGGCGCATCAGGAAGAAGTTCTTGCCGTCGCCGGCCTCGTTGCCGAGAGACCAGAAGCAGACGCAGGCGTGGCTGCGGTCGCGCAGCACCATGCGCTTGGCCCGGTCGATCACGGCGTCGCGCCACTGCTTGCTGTTGCCCGGGACGTTTTTGCGCCGGACGCCATGGCTTTCCACATCGCATTCGTCCATCACGTAAAAGCCCATCTCGTCGCACAGCTCATAAAAATAGGGATCGTCCGGATAATGGCTCGTGCGGATAGCGTTTATGTTGGCCTGCTTCATCAGTGTCA
>CADAGA010000250.1 GCA_902787275.1 Oscillospiraceae bacterium
TCGTCGGAGATCAGGCTCGACAGCGCTTCGGCTGCCGCCATCTTCATTTCCTCGTTGATGTCGCTGGCGCGGACGTCGAACGTGCCGCGGAAGACGCCGGGGAAGGCGAGAACGTTGTTGATCTGGTTGGGATAGTCGCTGCGGCCGGTCGAGATCACGCGTGCGCCGCCCTTCTTGGCGTCGTCGGGGAAGATCTCGGGCGTGGGGTTCGCGCAGGCAAAGACGATCGCGTCCTTGTTCATGGTCTTGACCATGTCGATCGTGAGCGTGCCGGGCGCGGAAACGCCGATGAACACGTCGGCGCCCTTGATGACGTCTGCCAGCGTGCCCTGTTCACCCTTGAGGTTGGTGACCTCCGCCATCTCTTCCTTGATCCAGTTCAGACCGTCGCGACCCTTGTAGATCGCGCCCTTGCGGTCGGTCATGACGATGTTGGTGAAGCCCGCGGAAAGCAGGAGCTTGGTGATGGAGATCGCGGCTGCGCCGGCGCCGGAGGTGACGACCTTGACGTCTTCCTTCTTTTTGCCGACGACCTTCAGCGCGTTCGTCAGACCCGCGAGCGTGATGATCGCGGTGCCGTGCTGGTCGTCATGGAAGATCGGGATGTCGCACTTCTCTTTGAGCTTGCGCTCGATCTCGAAGCAGCGGGGTGCTGCGATATCCTCGAGGTTGATGCCGCCGAAGGAGCCGGAAATGAGATACACGGCGTTGACGAATTCGTCGACGTCCTTGGTCTTGACGCAGAGCGGGAACGCATCCACGCCGCCGAACGCCTTGAACAGAACGCATTTGCCCTCCATAACGGGCATGCCGGCTTCGGGACCGATGTCGCCCAGACCCAGCACCGCGGTACCGTCGGTGATGACGGCGCAGAGGTTGTGACGTCTGGTCAGCTCATAGCTCTTGCTGATGTCCTTCTGGATCTCGAGACAGGGCTGCGCAACGCCGGGCGTGTACGCCAGGGAGAGATCCTCCTTGGTGTTGACGGGCACGGTCGCGATGACCTCGATCTTGCCCTTCCATTCTTCATGCAGACGTAAAGATTCTTTTGCGTAATCCATGTTTATGCCTCCTCAAACGGGAATTTGTAGTCAAGTCCGAGCTTATCGCGCAGGCCGATGAATTCCTTCTGGATGGTTTCGCCGACCGGAACGCCCTTGTCCTTGCGATCCTGCCATGCGAGCCACTCTTTTTCACCGGCGGTGTAGATGCGCTCGGCGCCGGGCGCCTTCTCGGAAGCGCGCAGACCGCGGCAGATGTCGCCGGCCGTCTTCTTGAACGTGTCGACGCCCATGAAGAAGTCGGGATTGATGACGAAGAAGAAGTGACCGAGGTGGTACATCTGGTTGTTGCCGTTTGCGTCCTTGCCATTCAGATCCTTCATGAACGGGCCGCCCGCAAGCGCCGCGGACAGGATCTCGACGATCGTGGTGAAGCCGTAGCCCTTGTAGCCGCCGGTCGCTTCGCCGATGCCGCCGATGGACAGCAGCGCGCAGTTGCCGGCGCGCATCTGACGCAGGATCTCGCCGGAGTCGGTCATGGTGCCGCCGTCCTTGGTGACGACGAGACCGGCAGGCGTTTCCTTGCCGCTGCGCTCATAGAATTCGATCTTGCCGTTCTGCACGATGCTCGTCGCGCAGTCGAAGTTGAAAGGGAACTCCTCGTCGGTCGGCATGGTGAAGGTGAGGGGATTGGTGCCCATCATCGGCTCGACGCCCCACGTCGGCGCCACGGAAGGACGCGCGTTGGTGCCGCTGATGCCGATCATGCCTTCTTTTTCCGCCATCGTCGTCCAGTAGCCGGCGATGCCGTAATGCGTGGAGTTGAAGATCGTGCCGCCGGCCATGCCGTACTGCTTGGCCTTTTCGATCAGCTTTTTCATCATGTGGTAGCTGGCGACCATGCCCATGCCGTTGTTGGCGTCCATCACGACGGTGGTGGGCGTTTCCTTCACGATGTCGATCTTCGTGACAGGCAGGAGCGTGCCGTTGTCGATGCGGTCGAGATAGATGGGCTTGAAGCGGTTGCAGCCGTGGCTCTCGATGCCTCTGCGGTCGGACTCGAGCAGCACGTCGGCGCAGATCGCCGCGTCCTCCTCAGGCACGCCGTACGCCTTGAAGACGTCGATCATGAACGAGTTGATCATTTCCCACGGGACGTAAGGTCTGGTTTCCATAAAAATACCCTCCTATAAGGTTAATAATACAAAAATGTTCCTCGGCTTTCGCCGTAAGAATCAATATATTGTACCACAGTTTTTCGGTAATGTCAAAGAATAAATTAAAAATTTTTTACGCGCAGGACCGCTCTCAGAGCGCTTCGCGGATCTCGCACCCGCTGTGCAGCGCGATAAGCTGCGCGCCCATCACGTTTTTCATCAGATCAAATGCCGCCTCGCCCGTGCAGTGACCGGTATAAAACACGGTCGGCAGGCGGGACAGCGCTTTGGCCGTTTGCAGGATCGCGCTCTGCTCATCTTCCGTGTACGCGCCGTCGCGCTTCATCAGATGGAATCCGCTGACGGCGTAATCCGGCGCGCAGCCGAAAATCTCCCGGAAACGCTCCAGAATATTCAGAATGCCGCTGTGCGCGCAGCCGGACAGCAGCCAGCGTTTGCCGCCCAGCGTGATGACGAGACTCTGCTCGTGTTCAAAACCGTCCGGCACGCGTACGCCGCCGCGTTCGACGGTCAAGGTGCGGTTCGCAAAGGGGCGGTCGTGCTTCTCCCCGTAATCACCGAACAGAAACAGCTCGTCGTCCAGCCGGAGATCGCCGTCCGTATAAGTCAGACGCGGCAGGGACAGGATGCGTTCGTCAATGCCGATGTACCGCTCACCGTTGAAATGCGGCTCGACTGCGCAGCGGCGCAGATAGACGTCGGCGTCCGGACAGACGCGAACGAGCGGCAGCAGACCGCCGGTGTGATCGTAATGCCCGTGACTGAGGATCACGGTATCCACGTCCGTCAGAGAGAGCCCGAGCGCCGCAGCGTTGCGCAGCAGCAGATCGGTCTGTCCTGTGTCCATGAGCAGCGTGTGG
>CADAGA010000251.1 GCA_902787275.1 Oscillospiraceae bacterium
CAGGCAAAGGCAAACTGCGACGCGGAATGCGCCGGCGTGACGTTTGACGAGCAGCGCGAAAAAGCCGCACAGATCTGGGAGGAATATCTTTCCCGCATCGAGATCGAACCGACAGACGAGCGACAGATGCGCACGTTTTACTCGTGCATGTACCGCACGGGTCTGTTCCCGCACAAGGCGTATGAGCTGCAGGACGGCAAACCCGTTCACTACTGTCCGTTCGACGGCACCGTTCGACCGGGCGTGCGTTACACGGACAACGGCTTCTGGGACACGTACCGCACGGAATATCCGCTTTTGGCGCGCATCGCGCGGAAAGAATATGCCGAAATGCTCGAGGGCTTCATCGCCGATTACGTCGACGGCGGATGGCTTCCGCGCTGGCCGTCGATCGGGGAGCGCGGCTGCATGCCGAGCACGCTCATAGACGCGGTGATCGCGGACGCGGCAGTCAAGGGCATCATCGGCGGCACGCTTCTGGAAACGGCGCTTGAAGGGATGCTCAAGCATGCCAACAACGACGCGCCGAACGAGGATCTCGGACGGCAGGGTGCGAGCGCCTATTTGAAGTACGGTTACGTACCGAAGGATCTCGTCACGCGTGACAGCGTGAATCTGACGCTCGACGCGGCTTACGGCGACTTCTGCATCGCACAGGTCGCGCACGTGCTGGGCAAGACGGATATCGAGGCGGCGTATCGCAAACGCGCACTCAACTATAAAAACCTCTTTGATGCAGAAACAGGCTTTATGCGCGGCAAAAAGACGGACGGCACATTCGACGCATCGTTCGATCCGTTCGATTGGGGCGGGGACTACACCGAGGGCAGCGCATGGCAGTCGTCCTTCGCCGTCCCCCATGACGTGGACGGTCTTTCCGTTCTGTACGGCGGACGCGAAAAGCTGATCGGGAAGCTCGACGAATTGTTTTCGACACAGCCTTATTACAACGTCGGCGGGTACGGATGCGAGATCCATGAGATGACGGAGATGGCGGCGGCCGATTTCGGACAGTGCGCGATCTCGAACCAGCCGAGCTTCCACCTGCCGTATCTGTTCGCTGCGCTGGGCGAGCCGGAAAAGACGGCGTATTGGGTCAGGCGGCTTTGCGAAGAAGCGTTCAGCGATGCGGACGACGGTTTCCCCGGCGACGAGGACAACGGCTCGACGGCGGCATGGTATATTCTGTCTACGCTCGGCATCTATGACGTCTGTCCCGGCAAAAACGAAACGATCCGGATCCCGATGCTTTGTAAAGGCGCAAAGATCCTCGGTCGGGACGTGCGCGAGGTTATCTGACCGTGAAGAACGGAGGTTGACTGTATGGCAAAGAATAAGACGATTCGCATTTTGCTTATCTCGCTCGTGACTGTGTTGATCGCAGCGATCCTTGTCGCAGTGATCGCGATCCCGATGCGATACGGCAGCTATAAGAACTTTTGGTATGATATGCACGGCGGACAGGTGCAGTATCCGGTCGTGCTTGTGCACGGTCTCGGCGGATGGGGCGAGCGGAGCGACGAGGAGATCGCGGATTATTGGGGCGCGACGACCGGAAGTCTGCCGCAGTACCTGCGCGAGCAGGGGCATACCGTGTGCGTTCCGTCCGTCGGTCCGTATTCGAGTACGTGGGACAGGACGTGCGAGCTGTATGCACAGCTGACCGGCACGACGGTGGATTACGGCGAAGCGCATGCAAAAGCGCACGGGCATGCCCGATACGGCAGAACGTATGAAACGCCGCTTGTGCCGAATTGGGGCGGCAAGGAAAACGGCGGGCAGCGCATCAAAATCAATCTGATCGGTCACAGCTTCGGCGGCGCGACCGTGCGCATGCTTGCGTTCCTGCTCGCGAACGGCGACGACGCGGAAAAAGCGGCGTCCGGTAGCGAAACGTCCGGCTTGTTCACAGGCGGCAAGGCGGACTGGGTATTCAGCGTAACGACGCTTTGTGCGCCGCATAACGGCTCGCAGCTGACATGTATCGTCGACGATCTCGGTTCGCTTGCCGGAGTGGACAACACGACGGATCTTGCGGTCGAACTGCTGTTCAGAGCGGTCAAAGAATACGGCGGAAACGGCGCATTCAGCGACCTGATGCTTGACCAGTTTGGCGTCGGCACGGTTTCTCAAAGCGAAGATGACGTTTCCGAAGCGATCAAATCCGTCGAAAGCGCCGGTAACGATCACGCGTTTTATGATCTTTCCCCGGACGGTGCCGCAGAGCTCAACAGCCGCATCGGCGTCGTAGACGGCGTTTATTACTTCTCCTTCGCGTACAGCACGACGAAAGAAGGCACGTTCCTGCGCGGAATGGTGCCGGAGACGAATACGCTGCCCGTGCTTTACCCGTTTGCGCTGGCGATGGGCAGCTACACCGGTACAACGAGCGGCGGCATCGTGATCGACGAGAGCTGGCAGGACAACGACGGTCTGGTCAGCGTGGTATCGGCGCAGTTTCCGACGGGAGAAGCACACGCCGAGCTTCCGCCGGAGGATGCACAGCTCAAAACCGGCGTCTGGTACGTTGCACCGACCGGAAGCGGCGACCATGGCACGGTGATCGGCCTGAATGCGAATACCGCATCCACACATCGTTTCTACGACGATCTGCTTGCGCGCCTTCAGGCACTGCGATAAAAAAAGAAGGGACTGTCACACGACGTGACAGTCCCTTTTTTGTCGTTATTCCGCGAGCATCGGCAGCAGCCGCAGGATGATCTCCACGGCGCGGTCGGCGGCCTTCTGTGCAAAATCGACGTAGTCCTCGTGCGCGCTGCCGTCTGCCATGTCCGAGATCGCGCGCAGCACGACGAACGGAACGTTGTTGAGCGTTGCGGTGTGCGCGACGGCGCAGCCTTCCATCTCCGTGCAGACGGCGCCGGTCTCTTTGGCGATGCGCTCGCGATCGGCGCCTTCCGAAACGAACCAGATGTTCATCCCAGGGGAGATCTTCCCGGCCTTCTCATTGCAGGGACCTGAGAATTCGTCAAGATACAGCCTTGTGATCCCTTCTTTTACCTCTCCCTTTGGGGAAAA
>CADAGA010000252.1 GCA_902787275.1 Oscillospiraceae bacterium
TAGCGGATATCCCACTTGCGTTCCCGCTGCTCCAACACCGAAAACCAGTATTCGATATGCGGACAGTCTGTGCATATCCCATCCGGCATCGCGTAATTGTTGCAGGATTCAAAGGTGCGCCAGACGGTTTTTGCACTGATAAAAGACAGGACCTTCTCAATGTATTGCAGATCGTCCTGCGTGTAATCATCCGTCGCGAACGCCTTTTCCAGCAGCTTTATACCGCCGAGTTTGCCTGCATAGATCATCAGGAAGTCCCGCACGGCGATACACCGCGTCACGATCCACGGAAGCTGATACGGCGTGATGCCGCCGTCCATGACCGCGCTGCGAACCCGGATGCGGTCGTCCGCCAGAAAACGTGCGACGACGGCGCCGCCCATTGAACAGCCGTAGATGCAGGCGATCTCCGAAATACCCCGTGCCGTCAGCTGATCCGCCAGTTCCGCGGCGATCTGCTCCACACTCGTAAAATCCCCGACTGCGTCCTCGTCATACCCCGGCAGCGCGGGCACGATCACACGGTAACGGCCCTGCAAAAACGGGATCACATACTCGAAATAGTCCCACATCACGACCGCAGGATGGATCAGCACGACCGTTTCTTCGTTTTCCGTTCCGAATTCATGCATGGTCATGTTCGTACACTCTCTCACATTCTGTATACAGCATCGCGATCCGCGCCGCCATCTCCCGGCTGTACGTGACTTGCCAGCCGTTGCACTTCAAAAAGATTAGGTACTCCTGCACCGACCACTGATGCTCGAAGCGTATACCCGCAATGCGCAGGATTCCCGACCAGATGCGGCTGAGAAGCGTTCCCTTGTGCTCCACGAAGTTCGGCGCGATCAACAGACCGTCCGGCCGCAGCACGCGGTCGATCTCGCGCAGCACCTGTATGGGATCAGGCACAATGTGCAGCGCGTTGGCAATCAGCACAGCGTCAAAGGAATCGTCGGCATACGGCAGACGCATGGCGTCCGCGACCTCGAACGTCAGATTCGCGGGAACAGCGCCCTTCTTCGCCTCTGCGATCATCCCGTCGGAATAGTCGGTCGCGATCATCCTCTTTGCCGCGGGCGCGACATGCTTTGCCAAAAGACCGGGACCGGCGGCAATCTCCAGAACATCCTTGTTCCGGATGATCTCCGGTATCCGCTGATACATAAAATCGTAAATTTGCCGATCCGCCCGCATCGCGCGTTTGTAGATCGGCGCATACAAATCCCAGATCTTTTTGCGCATCACTCTGCCTCCCTGCGGATCATCCTGCCACGGTCAACCGTTCCACGGTTTTCCCGGCTGCAAACTGCCGGCAATATACGTCTGTGCATTTGCGGTATTTCGCAAATGTGCGCTTCGCTCTGTCTTCGTCACCGTAGACCTTCCAGCAGCCGACGCACTTGTAATGCGCCGCGTTCTGCTCGATGAATCCGCAGACGTCCTCCGGCGGATAGCCGAGAAACAGCCCGACCTCATGCGGGAAATCGGCGTCCGCCTGCATTCTTTGCCGAAGACACGAAATGCACCCGCCAGGATGTTCGGGCCGATAGCCGCAGTTTTCCAGAATGCGCCGCGCCGTTTCATGCCGCAGATCCTCCTTAAGACGCGTCGGACGGTAGAGATACAGCAGCGCCCGATCATCACGGACTCGAAGCGGCACGATCCGCACGCCCTTTTCACGCAAGCGACGGTTGAGTGCCTGCACGTCCCGCAGCATCTGCGGCTCGCTGTCAATGGGGGCTGTAAACATGCTGCCTGTTTTCATGCCAGCCAACGTCGGCGAACAGTGCCGAATCAGCAATTCTTCGGACATGACGGTCCCTCCGTTTTGAGTTAGCGTATGCTAACTATCTGCCAAAAATGAATGCCGTTCGGTGCAGATGAAACCGTCCGACATTGGTTAGCATTTGCTAACTATCTACAGAATACCACTTCTTTTCGGCTTTGTCAATTGTTTTTCAGAAAAAACAATAAGGAATGCAGCCTCCTTTTAAAAAAAGCAGACACATCAAAACTGACATGTCTGCATGTTTGCGCAAGTAGATCTCGATTGTTCTTATGCGGTTGGTGTGTTATGCACCGAATGCTCCGTATGCATAGCCCGGATATCCGTACGTCGTGTGCGCGGCAGCGTTTCCGAGCGTGATCTGCACTGTTTTTTCGGTATACTTGTTTCCCGACTGTACCTGGATTGTTACGTCAACTGTTTCGCCGGCGGCGTAGTATTGCAGGCGATTCTCCAGATTGGAGAGGCTCGTCACGCGGATACCGTCAAAATAGGTGAGAATGCTCTTTGCCCGGATTCCGGCGTCCTGCAGCGGACTGTCGCTGCTGACGGACGTGATGTAAATGCCCTGCGGGATGCCGTAGGCGCTCGAAACGGACGCGGTGATGTCCTCGCCGCTGATGCCGAGATAGGCTGCGTTGTCTTCGAAAACCTTTTCTCTGGTCGTGCGGTTCATCAGATCCTCGATGATGGGCATTGCCATCGTAATGGAAATGGCATACCCCATGCCTTCCACTTCGGTAGAGCTGAACTTGGCGGAGTTGATGCCGACGACCTCGCCGTTCATGTTCACCAGTGCGCCGCCGGAATTGCCGGGATTGATGGCTGCGTCCGTCTGGATCATAATGGCGTCCGTATCGTCGATCTGCCGGTTCAGCGCACTGACGATCCCCGTGGTCACGGACTGACCGTAGCCCAGCGCGTTGCCGATCGCTACGACCTGCTGTCCGACCTTGAGCGTGTCAGAATCGCCGATCTTCGCAGCCTTGATGACTTCGAGCGTCTGCGCTTTGATGTCGGAGAGCTTCACGGCGATCACGGCCAGATCGTTGTCCGGATCGGTGCCTTTGATCGTCGCTTCGCTCACTTCATCATCTGCGAAACACACGGAAAGGGTGGTCGCTTCGTCCACGACGTGGCTCTTGGTGACGGTCAGCAGCTCACTTCTGTTTTCGCCGATAATGATCCCGGTACCGCTGCTTTTCAACTGCTGCGGCTGGGTCCCGCTCCTTCCGAACATGCC
>CADAGA010000253.1 GCA_902787275.1 Oscillospiraceae bacterium
TGAGCTCGGTATAATGCCGGGCTCATTCCTTTTAATCTCAGCTTTATTCTTTTATTGTTATACCACCATATATATTTCTTTAGCTCTCTTTCAAACTCTGTCAGTGGTTTTCTTTCCTTCTCAACAGTGTTTTCGAGGTTTTTGTATTTTTAGATGTTTTGGGATTAGGAGGGAGGAAATCAGGAAAGGGTACGGGTTAGCGTTTGATAATTCATAATTCTTCGGAGCGTTGCCCGAAGCGACAAATGTCGATAACATAATGCATAATTCATAATTAGGCTGACGCGATGTGCGGAATCGCTAAACGATAAACGAAAAGGAGGGGCAATGCCTCTCCTTGTTTTGATACCGACATTGATTTCGGTATCAAATTCTGTAATGGTTTTCTTTCTTCATATCCGTGTAATCGGTGCCCTTCTGATAAGTCTTGGTCTCATTTTGTCTGATGATGCTGCTGAGCCATCCGGGCAGTCCGGAGATATCGCCGGCTGCGTCTCTCTTATACGCTTTTGTAAAGCCCGGGCGGTTCGCCTTGACAGCATTGAGCGCGTCATTGAGATAAGCAATGACCTCGGCCTTGGTCTTGGGTGCGCTTGACGCCTCTTCTGTCTGCTCCTCCGTGGTGGTTTCGGCCTGTGCGGTCGTCTCCTGCGCGGCGGTCTCTTCCGACGTTTCCTCGGCGGTCTCCTCGGGAACGCCCTCGGTGGTCTCGATCGGCGCGATCGCTTCCGTCAACGCCTCGGCGGTCGTTGCGTCCGCCGGTTCGGGATCGTCGGCGTTCTTGCCGCAGGAGGCAAACGAACAAACAAGTGCGAGAGCCGCCGCGGCAGCGATCAGTTTTTTGGCGTACATTTTCATAAATCATTCCTCCTCGAGTCATTGAAAACAAAACGTTGATCAGCCCGCAAAGCAGATTCACGGCGTGATCTTATCTTTCAGGAATCCGTCCACCGTTTTCCAGTACAGCACCGGGTCCTTATACACCGCCTGCGCGTGGTCGGCGCCCTCGATGGCCTGCTTGGCCTTGGGCGCCGAACAGGCGTCGTAAAGCCTGTCCATCATCCAAAACGGCACGAACGCATCCGCGGTGCCGTGCAGGAACACCGTCGGCGTCACGGAACGGCTGACGGCGTCGATCGGCACGTTTTTGCGGATATTGAAATTTCTGTGCAGAATGGACGCGGCGTTGACGGCATTGAGAAGCGGGAACGGCGGGAGCTTCGTGTAGTACTTGATCACGTTCGCATACTGCTCCCAGCAGCTCGTAAAGCCGCAGTCCGCGACCGCCGCCTTCACCTGAGACGGCAGCGCCTCGCCTGTGGCGAGCATAACGGCCACCGCACCCATGGAATAGCCGTGCAGAACGATCTCGGCGTCCGGGTCTCTGTCGACGATATAGCCGATCCACGCAAGGCACATATCCTTGTCGTGATACCCCATCGTGCAGTAGACGGTTTCGTCGTTGCCCCAGCCGCGCATGGAGGGGCAGATGCAGTTGTAGCCGAGCCTGTGGTAGTGCTCCGCGAAAACGCCGGTGGATTCCGGCGAAGCGTTATAGCCGTGGCAGAGCACCGCCCATTTGTGCGACGGACGTTCGGACGGTATGATATAAGCGTGGATCCGGCCGGTGACGTCGGTGGAGATCACCTGATCCTCTCCCTTGTGCTTCTCCATCCAGTCCGGATCGCGCGGGCACTCCTCTTCGCTGTCCGGCGACTCTCTCGAAGAATCGATCCGGTCGAGCCGCTTGATGAAAAAGCCGTTCACCTTCGTGTTCAGCGCGCATTCATACACCAGCGCACCCGCGCCCAGAACCGCTGCCGCGGAACCGACGCCCGCTTTGAGCAGAGTCTTGAATGAAAACACCGTATCCTCTCCTTGCCCACTGACAGAGTCTGTCATTTCATAAGACGGCATGCGCCGCCTGCCGCGCCGTTATTTCCCGATGCTCCAGAGGAACACGAACGCTCTGAAAAAGAATACACGGAACCAGTCGATGATCGTCGTAAAGAAATCCTTGATTTTCAGCAGACCGTTTGACGAACCGTTTTCAAGGTTCTTTTCAACGGTGTCAATGACCCTTTCGGCGATCTGCGCATACCCGTGCGGCGTGGGATGCGCGATCAGCGCGTACTCGATGGGATCGCTGATGGACAGGATGTGGCCCAAGGACATCTGCGTGACGGAGGACGGCGTGTCGACGTCGGAAATATCGAGGTACATATAGCCGTATTTCGTGGCGCACATTCTGGTGTAGGCGTTCATCGCGTCCATGATGCCGTTGATGAGCGAGCCGATCCGGATCGCAACGTCATCCGTCGCCGTAGCGTTGCGGATGGGGTTCAGTGTCCCTACGAGAACGACCTTCGCGTCGGGATTGTTCTCCTTGATATAGTCGAGCAGAAGGGGGTACGCGTCCTTCCAGTAGTTGAAATAATTCTCGAGCAGATTGAAGATATTGCCGACGCCGGAGGCAATGCTCTTGGCGTCGCTGAGATCCAGCTTGTTCAGACCGAATATCTGCGCCTTGTAAATGACGTCTGTCTGACCCAGTCCGATCGTGATCAGGCTCGCGTTTTTGAACATCTCGCGGACGCTCATGACCTCGCCCGTCTTGCCGTAGGCAGCGTCGCCGTCGATCGTGAGACTCAGAGGATCGCCGAAATACTGCAGATCCGCAGCATAACGCTTCAGCATGCTGCCGTCCTCATAGGTGAACTCGTCGTCGCGGTAGCCGTCGTCGATGCCGAGCAGATCGAGTATGTACGCGACGGAAACGGCGTCGTGTGCCAACGGCCACAGCTTCGCGCTCGTGTCGCGGATATCGTCCGGCGCGTCCAGACCGAACGCCTCGGCAACCCGGTTCGGGTAAGAGCCGTCCACGTTGCGGCAGTCAAAATTTCCGTAGGTATCGTTGAGATAAAGCTGATCCTGCCAGTTCTCGCCTGCCCCGTAGCCGCGGGTAAAGCTGTCGCCGACAGCGAGGTATCCGATGCCTTCTTTGAGCGAAGCATAGGGATC
>CADAGA010000254.1 GCA_902787275.1 Oscillospiraceae bacterium
ACCGTGCTGTACTACGCGGCACAGACGCTCATCGCGCTGTCATTGTTCATTCTCGTTCGATATTAAGGAGGGAATTATGGAAATCCAAAAGAAATGGTTCAAAGAAATGGCCGTCTACCAGATCTGGCCGCGCAGCTTCTGCGACGGCAACGGCGACGGCATCGGCGATCTGACCGGCGTGCTGTCGAAGCTCGACTATCTCAAGGATCTCGGGATCGACGCGATCTGGTTCTCGCCGCTGTATCCCTCGCCCAACGCGGACTACGGCTATGACATCGCCGATTACCGCGACATCTCCAAGGATTACGGGACGCTCGAGCAGTTCCGCACCGTCGTGGACGAGGCGCACAAGCGCGGCATCCGCATCATCATGGATCTGGTCGTCAACCACACCTCGGACGAGCACGAGTGGTTCATCAAGAGCCATGACAAAAACAGTCCCTACCACGACTACTACTTCTGGCGCAAGGGCAAGAATGGAAAAAAACCGAACAACTGGAAGTCGGTCTTTGAAGGCGACGCGTGGGAATACGACGCAGATCTGGACGAATACTATCTGCACGTTTTCGCCAAAAAGCAGGTCGATCTGAACATGGACAACCCCGCCGTGCGCGAGGAAGTCAAGAATATCATGCGTTTCTGGCTCGATCTCGGCGTCGACGGTTTCCGTGAGGACGTGATCACCTATATCTCCAAAAAAGAAGGTCTGCCCAACGGCTTCCCGCTGCCGGTCGGCACCGGTCTCGAGCACTATACGAACGGCCCGCACGTGCACGAGTACCTTGCGGAATTCCGCCGCGACGTACTCGATCATTACGACTGCTTCACCGTGGGCGAGGCGCCGATGATGACGCCGAAGCTCGCGCGCACGTTCGTCACCGAGGGCGACGATCAGGTGCTGAATCTCATGTTCCACTTCCAGCACATGGATGCGGACTGCATCTTCACCGACTGGATCCGCACGCCGTTCAGCCTGCGCAAGATGAAAAAGGCGTTCTCCACGTGGCAGAAAGCGATGTACGGCGACGCGTGGAACGCGCTGTACATCGAGAACCACGACCATCCGCGCGCGATCGACCGTTTCGGCTCCCGCAAATACCACAAGCAAAGCGCCAAGATGCTCGCCGCCATGTACATCCTGCAGTGCGGCACGCCGTTCATCTATCAGGGACAGGAGATCGGCATGACGAACACCGTGTTCCATTCGATGGCGGACTTCAAGGACGTCGTGACGTTCAACAACGAAAAGGTCTGCGCAAAGTTCGGCATCAAGGGCGACCGTTTCATCCAGCTCGCCTCGAAATGCTCGCGTGAAAACGCGCGTACGCCCGTCCAGTGGGACGACAGCGAAAACGCGGGCTTCACGACCGGCACGCCGTGGTTCCCCGTCAATCCGAACTACCACGAGATCAACGTCGCCGCCGAACAGGCCGATCCCGATTCCATCCTGAATTTCTACAAAAAGCTGCTGCGTTTCCGCAAGGAAAACGAGATTGTCATCTACGGCACGTACAAGGAATACTACCCGCAAAGCAGCACGCTGTACGTCTACGAGCGCGCCTACGAAGGACAGCGGATGCTGGTCGTCTGCTCGTTTTCGGACAAGCCCGTGCGTTTCACCGCGCCGCAGGGTATGGATCTCTCGAAGGCGAAGCTCGTGCTGCAGAACTACGACGTGGTCTACAACAGCAACGTCTTTTTGACCAAGCCCTACGAAATGCGCGTATATATGCTTTAAGGAGTGACCGCTATGCTGCTTTCCGATGCGCTTCGTGCGCGAAATCTTCCTGCGCTCACGGATAAAGAAACGATGCTGGACGTGCTGCAGAAAGAGATCTACGGCTTTCTGCCGCCGAAGCCCGACGCCGTTTCCTTCACGGTCGAAAAGGACACGATCCCGCGCTTTTGCGGCGGAAAGACCTATCTGCACCGTGTGACGGTCCGCTGCACGCTGGGAGAAAAAGAGTTCTCGTTCCCCTTCTTTGCCGCGATGCACGACGACGGGCAGCGTCATCCGTTCTTTATCCACATCAATTTCCGCGACTGTGTGCCCGACCGCTATATGCCGACCGAAGAGCTGACCGACAACGGGTACGACGTGCTGTCGTTCTGCTACAAGGACGTGTCGAGCGACGACGGCGACTTCACGAACGGTCTGGCGGGCGTCCTGTTCCCGGACGGAAAGAGAAAAGAATCGGACGCCGGAAAGATCGCGCTCTGGGCATGGGCGGCACAACGCGTCATGGACTGGGCCGAGACGCAGTCCGACGCGCTTGACCTCGACTGCGCCGTCGTGTGCGGACACTCGCGTCTGGGCAAAACCGCACTGTTTACCGCCGCGACCGACCCGCGTTTCACCGTCGGCTACTCCAACGATTCCGGCTGCTCCGGCGCCGCGCTCGCGCGCGGGACGAAGGGCGAAACGGTGCGCGACATCTGCCGCAACTTCCCGTTCTGGTTCTGCGAGCGGTACCTGCAATACGTGGACAACGAGGAAGCCATGCCGTTCGACCAGCATTTCCTGATCGCGTCCATCGCGCCGCGCTTTGCCCTCGTCGGCAGCGCGTCGGAGGACACCTGGGCGGACCCCATTTCGGAACAGCTCGCCTGCCTCGCAGCAGCGCCTGCGTTCCCGGGCGGCTTCGTCTGCCCCGACCGGCCGGCGCAAACGGGCGAAGCGTTTCTCGAAGGCGGCGTCGGTTACCACCTGCGCAAGGGCCGGCACTGCTTCACCCGCGACGACTGGCACCGGCTGATGCAGTTCGTCGAGCTGCACCGGACAATAAAATGAACGAACAAAAACGCACGGGACGTATAATTTGCGTTCCGTGCGTTCATACTATCCGCGCGAGCCAAAACGACGCGCGCTGTACGGGATCGACCGACAGGCAGCGGCGCGCCGTTTGACGGCGGCATCGACCGCCCGCGCGGTTCGCTTAAAATAAACGGGACTGCCGCTGTTTGCGACAGTCCCGTGGTTTTTTGCTTTATCGGATGCGCAC
>CADAGA010000255.1 GCA_902787275.1 Oscillospiraceae bacterium
TCCGGCAACGACGAGGTGTTCCTCGGCAGGGACTTCAACCATACCAAGGCGTACTCCGAGAGCGTGGCGTCCCAGATCGACAAGGAAGTCAGCGACATCATCGCCGGCGCGTACAAGCGCACGGAGGACATCCTGCGCACGCACGAGGATAAGCTCCACGTCGTCGCGCAGACGCTGATCGAAAAGGAAAAACTGGACGGCGAGGAATTCGCCGCACTGATGGGCGATACGCCCGATACGGAAGGAGAAACGGAATGAAACTGCGCAGAGAAGACTTTACGAAAATCATGTTCGGCTGCGTCGCACTCGTGCTCGGGCTGCTGTTTTTGCTCAGCGCGTTCGGCGCGTTCGATCTGAAAACCATCTGGCCGTACTGGACGCTGTTCATCATCATCCCGACCGTCGGCAGCATGATCGCCAACGGCGTCAACGTCTGGAAAACGGTGCTGCTCGCCGCGGGCATCAACGCGCTGATCGTGCAGACGCACTGGGGCGATTGGGAGTGGCAGCAGTTCGTCGCCGCCAACGTCGCGGTGATCCTGATCCTTGCGGGCGTGCTGCTGATTTTCGGCAACGTGCGCACGGAAGGCGTGTTCAAGCGCATGGACCGCAAGGGCAGACAGGACGGCGAGCCGAACCTTCCGCCGCCCTATGACCAGCAGAACGTTCGTTAATTGAAAGGATCGACATGGCGAAAAAGAAAGAGTACGGCAACGAAAGCATCGTCAGCCTCAAGGGCGCCGACCGCGTGCGCAAGCGTCCGGCAGTCATCTTCGGCTCCGACGGCATCGAGGGCTGCGAGCATTCCGTTTTCGAGATCATCTCCAATTCCATCGACGAGGCGCGCGAGGGCCACGGCAGCAAGGTGATCGTGACGCGCTTTCAGGACAAGAGCGTCGAGGTGCAGGACTTCGGCCGCGGCATCCCCGTGGACTACAACGCCCGCGAAAAGCGCTACAACTGGGAGCTGGTGTTCTGCGAGCTGTACGCCGGCGGCAAGTACAACACGAACGACGGCGGCAGCTACGAGTATTCGCTCGGACTCAACGGTCTGGGTCTGTGCGCGACGCAGTATTCGTCCGAGTACATGGAGGCGGAGATCAACACCGGCGGCTTTCGCTACCTGCTGCATTTCAAGCGCGGCGAGATCGACGGCGCGATGGTCAAGGAGCCTTACCAGAAGCGCGACACCGGCACGCGCATCCGCTGGCGCCCAGACCTGAAGGTGTTCACGGACATCGACATCCCGCTCGAATACTATCAGGACATCCTCAAGCGGCAGGCGATCGTCAACTCCGGCGTGACGTTTATTCTGAAAAATCAGGTCTCCGCGTCCAAATTCGAGACGTACGAGTATCGCTATGAAAACGGCATCGAGGACTACGTGCGCGAGTTCGCCGGCGAAAAGGCGCTGACGGCCGTGCAGTTCTGGCAGGCGGAGCGCGTCGGCCGCGACCGCGAGGATCAGAAGGACTACCGCGTCAAGATGAACGCGGCGCTCTGCTTTTCCAAGAGCCTGCATCTGAAGGATTATTACCACAATTCGAGCTACCTCGAGCACGGCGGCGCGCCGGAAAAGGCGTTCCGCAGCGCGTTCGTGTCGCAGATCGACGCGTACTTAAAGAACAACGGCAAATACAACAAATCCGATCCCAAGATCAGCTACCAGGACGTCGAGGACTGCCTGGTGCTGGTCGTTTCGTCGTTCTCGACGCAGACGTCCTATGAGAACCAGACGAAGAAAGCGATCAACAACCGCTTTATCCAGGAGGCGATGACGGAGTTCTTCCGCCACCAGCTCGAGGTGTATTTCCTCGAAAACCGGCAGGACGCCGAGCGCATCGCCGAGCAGGTGCTCATCAACATGCGCAGCCGCGTCAAGGCGGACGCGACGCGCCAGAGTCTGAAGAACACGCTGCAGAAGTCCAACGACCTGACCAACCGCGTGCAGAAGTTCGTCGACTGCCGTTCGCGCGACGTCAGCGAGCGCGAGCTGTTCATCGTGGAGGGCGATTCCGCACTCGGCGCGTGCAAGCAGGCGCGCAACTCCGAGTTCCAGGCGGTCATCCCCGTGCGCGGCAAGATCCTCAACTGTCTCAAGTGCGACTACGACCGCATCTTCCGCAGCGAGATCATCACCGATCTCATCAAGGTGCTCGGCTGCGGCGTCGAGGTCAAGGGCAAGCTCGCCAAGGATATGTCGTCCTTCAACCTCGACAACCTGCGCTGGAACAAGGTCATCATCTGCACCGACGCGGACGTCGACGGCTTCCAGATCCGCACGCTGATCCTGACGATGATCTACCGCCTGATGCCGACGCTGATCGACGAGGGCAAGGTGTTCATCGCCGAATCGCCGCTGTACGAGATCAACAGCAAGGGCGAGACGTGGTTCGCCTACACCGAAAAGGAAAAGAACATGGCGCTCGAGGAGATCGGATCGGCGAAATACACGATCCAGCGCTCCAAGGGACTCGGTGAAAACGAGGCGGAAATGATGAGCCTGACGACGATGAATCCCGCGACGCGCCGTCTGATCCAGATCAATATGGACGAGGCGGAGGAGACGCTGCGCGTGTTCGAGATGCTCGAAGGCGACGACATCGCCGCGCGCAAAAAGCACATCGCCGAGGAAGGACACAAATACATCGATCTGACCGATGTTTCATAAGAGGTAAACGATGGCAAAGAAGAAAAAAGATACGGGTGTTGAAGCGGTCGATGCACTGCCGAAGAACGCGCACATTTTAGGCGCGGGCGAGGTGGTGCAGCAGCGCATCACCGAGACCATGGAGATCAACTTCATGCCGTACGCCATGAGCGTCATCATGTCGCGTGCGATCCCCGAGATCGACGGCTTCAAGCCGGCGCACCGCAAGCTCCTGTATACGATGTATAAAATGGGCACGGCGACGCCGCGATCTACGAGACGATGGTGCGTCTGTCGCGCGGCTACGAGGCGCTGCTGCATCCGTTCGTCGATTCCAAGGGTAACTTCGGCAAGGCGTACTCGCGCGATATGGCGTGGGCTGCGTCGCGCTATACCGAGGCGAAGCTCGACCCGATCTGCAACGAGCTGTTCTCGGAGATCGACAAGGACACCGTGGACTTCGTCGACAACTACGACGCGACGATGAAGGAGCCGACGCTCCTGCCCGTGACGTTCCCGACGATCCTCTCCAATCCCACGACCGGCATCGCGGTCGGCATGGCGAGCTCGATCTGCTCGTTCAACCTGCGCGAGCTGTGCGAGACGACGATCGCGCTCATCCGCGACGAGACGGCCGACCCGATGGACACGCTCAAAGCGCCCGATTTCATCGGCGGCGGACGGCTGATCTATGACCGCGCGGCGTTCGAGGAGATCTACCGCACTGGACGCGGCAGCTTCAAGGTGCGCGCGAAGTATACCTACGACAAGAAAAACAACTGCATCGACGTGACCGAGATCCCGCCCACGACCACGAGCGAAGCGATCATCGAAAAGATCATCGAGCGCATCAAGGCGGGCAGCATCAAGGAGATCAGCGACATCCGCGAACTCCGCGACGAGTACAAGAAGCTCCTCGAGACCGTCCTCTCCTACGAGAAGTCGAAAAAGCAGAAGGACGCCGAGAAGATCGCCGACCTCGAAGGACGTCTCGCCGAGGCCGACGCGGCGGCGGAGAAACGCATCGCCATCGCCGAGGCGAAGGCGAAAAAGAAGTTCGACAAGGAGGTCAAGGAGCTTCAGGAGGGATTCGACGAAACGGCGGAGGACATCGCCCGCAGCCGCGCCGAGGGCGAAACCGACCGCAAGGTCGAGGCGACCCTGAAGGACGACGCGGCGGCGGGGATGAAGCTCCTCGCAGACCTCATCGGGCAGTCGAAGCTCGCGGCCGCGCAGGCCAAGGCGGAGTTCGACAGGGCGATGGCGGAGGCGACCGCCGACAACGACGTGACGGACGAGGAGAAAGACCGCATCCGCAAGGCGCAGGACGCGTACTCCCTCGCCGAGCGGCTCGTCGACAAGTACGCCGCGAAGCTCCGCTCCGCGCAGGAGGAGACGCAGAAGCGGGCGGGCGCGACGAAGCCGCAGGGCGCGTTCTACGCGAGGGCCGCGTCCGCCCTCCGGGGCAACCAGATGGAGCAGAGGATGCTCACGGCGACGCAGGAGATCGAGAAG
>CADAGA010000256.1 GCA_902787275.1 Oscillospiraceae bacterium
CGGTCAGATATCCGATATAAGCAAGGTCGTCGATCATGATAACGTCCCTGCCCTGCTGCCGCATGGCGATCGCTTCGTCCTCACTTTTCGGCAGATTGACTGCATTTCCGACGATCTCGTCGGACAGGGCAGCCATCGTGTCGACCGTAGCCTTGCCGACGTCGCCGTCCTGGTCGATATTATACATCACGAGGATCGTTGCACAAACGAGAAGCATTACGCCGAAAACGATCATCGTGTTTCCGATTTTACGCAGTTCGTTCATTCTTCCGAATCCTCCGGATCCCGTCGGGAAACAACGCAAAGCGTCAGTCCGAAGCCGAGCAAAACGGTGCCGACGCCGCCGATGAACCATGCAGGCCACCAGAGCTGGCCGGTCTGCGGCAGTCTGTCGTCGGACTTGCCGGGATCAAACGCCGGTGTTGTCGTCTGCTGCTGCGTGTAAGGGTTCGTCGTCGCTTCATCCGGATTTGTCGTCGGCTCACCCGGATTCGTCGTCGGTTCCTCGGGCGCCGGGCTGCCCGGCGTCGTCACGTCCGGCGTCGTCACGTCGGGGTAACTCTCGTCAGGCTTCTCCGGTCTCGGCTTAGGCGACGCCTGCAAATCATACACAAACGTGTCGCCCAGCGACATCGGCAGCGATACGCAGAACGCGTTGATCGGCTGGTAGCCTTTCGCCGGCTCCGTTTGATACACCACGTAAAGACCGCTGTCGAGATTGGAAAACGTCACCACGCCGTCGTCGCCGATCTGAGACGAGACAGCCGGGAGGCTCCGGCTCTCCACCAGCATAAAGATACGCCGTGCGAAAACTTCGGAACCGTAATCATTCAGATCCAGACCGCTGTCCGCGAGCTCCTTCGTCCATTCAAACGTGTAAGCGCCTCCCTTGGAGGTCCACGTGGCAATACGGTACATTTTCAGCGATCCGCCCGGGATCGGCGTTCCGTTCTGCGCCATGTTGAAGGTGACGGAACACTTCCGGCTGAGATCGGGAGCGGCGGCAAACGCACACAGACAGGAACTCATCACAAGGAAGATCGTAACAGCCACGGCGATGCAGAGCTTGCCTATTCTGTTTTGACGCATCGGCTGTCACTCCCTTCCGAAAGAATATTGCAAACTAAAAGACTAAAGATGGAAAATGTGAAACGAAAAAACCGTCCCCTGTTCTTATTTCTGCTTGACGTTTTGCTGCGAGCGCTTCAATGCGCGTCTGCGACGCTCGGCGTAACGGGAGCGCACGACCAGCACGATGAACAGCAGCAGGAAAATCGGCGCCGAAACGATGGGTGCGACGATCGTCGTCTGAATACGAAGCGCGTCGCCGACAACGCGGATCTGCGCAGCCTGCTCTTCATTGCTGATCCGGTGTGCGCGCACAAGCATACGGTGTGTATTGATGCCGTAAGGCGTGCACGTCACCAGCGTACAGTAATCGCGTTCGGGAACGATCTGCAGCTCGCTGACCTGCGATGGCAGCACGATGCGGATCTGATCGATCTCATACGTCATGGTCTCGTTCAAAACCTGAATAATAAAGGTATCGCCGACCGCCAGTTTATCGAGATCCGTAAACAGTCTTGCGGACGGCAGACCGCGGTGACCGGACAGAACGGTGTGCGTATTTTTGCCGCCGATGGGCAGACTCGACCCCTCGACGTGACCGACCGCAACGTTCAGAACCACGTCCGACGTTCCGTGGTAGATCGGCAGGAAGCAGTTGATCCTTTTGATCTCAATGTATCCCATGATGCCGTTGCCCAAAACGTCAAGCTGACTGTAATAGTCTACCTTTTCTTCGTCGGTCAATTCATGAAGCGCTCCGAACTCGGAAAGACGCGCATTATAATCGCGCGCATTCTCAAGCATGACTCTGTAGTGGTCGGTGTCCATGTTGGCGACCGCCTCGACGTAGTCCGAGATCGCGCGCGAAGCGTGCAGAGAGTTCCAGTAATTGCTGACACTGGGGTATAAAAGCAGAGAAAGCCCCGCAAGAATAATGACGACAAGAAGGATCGTGGAACCGCGACCTTTCTTTTTTTGCTTCGTCTTCTTCATGCGATGCTCTCCGAATTCAGATAGTATATGATGAATGATCCGCGGCAGATGCGGTCGACAGCGTTTTTGCCGCCTTGTCTGGCAGACTGCCGGAACAAAGATTGTACAACAATGGTACGGACGCGCAGTGCGCGTCCCTACAAGCAGTTTCGATTCGTGATCCGTGTGTTCTTCAACGACTTGCGCACAGCGCAAATCTATGTTTTCCGAAAGCAGGCAGATCGCCGCTCTTTTTCGGCTGTTTGCTTTCGCCCTTCAAAACGTGAAGGGCAAAAGCGGACAGCCGCCCGTGTGTAAATATAGGTGGGAGCTTCACGCCGGTTGGCGAAAGCCCCCGCCGAATCTCACACACTCAGGGATCTGTCAAATACGCCGATTATCCTTAATCGCTGTAAGCGTGCATGCGCTTCTTGGAAACCAGCACAACGACAGCGCCCACAACAAGGATGGCGCCGATGCCGTAGAACAGATAGGTACCGATGCCGCCGGTGCTGGGCATCTGCGAACCGGTCTCATTGACCACGTGCAGACCGCCGCCGTTGTTCGCCCACTTGGTGTCGTTGTCCGTCAGCGTCGCGTAGTCGTTCGCGTTGCCGAGCTGATACTGCGTGCGGCCGTCGATCTTGTTGTAGCCGTCGGGAGCCGCAGTTTCTTCGAACCAGTAGGTACCGGAACCAAAGCCGACCATGTGCGCAATGCCAGCCTCAATGTACGCTGCAGGCGTCTCGCCATCGACTGCCGGACGATAGGTTCTGCTCTTGACCGTGGTGGTCGGATCGCCCGTCTCC